>CAYNLE010000009.1:0-6089 GCA_964397975.1 uncultured Verrucomicrobiales bacterium
AGCTAGTAGCGTAAACGGTATCAAAATCGTTAAAAGAATAAGTAAATTTTTCATATAGTATGGGTAACTGATAGGAAACGAATATAACAATTAAGATAATGGCTTGTGTAAATGCTGTGTAAAGAACTCAGTAAACCCCCTCGTTATAATATTTCTACTATTTTTCCATAGCATGACTAGCCAGCTTATCATATTTTCACTATATGGAAATCCTTTCAACACTAGGTCTCGCTCTTGGCTTCGCCACATTAGCGGGTGTGAACCTCTACTTAACTACGCTGCTAGCCGGCTTAGCAGTAAGGTTTCAGTGGGTCGACTTGGCTGATAAGTATGAAAGTTTATCTATCCTAGAGAACCCATGGATTATTGGTATCTCGGGCACCCTGTTTTTATTAGAGTTTTTTGCTGATAAAATACCGTGGGTCGACAGCACCTGGGATGCTGTGCACACCTTTATACGCCCCGTCGGAGGAGGTATGCTCGCCTTAGCGGCTCTGGGAGAAATGGA
Source organism: uncultured Verrucomicrobiales bacterium (assembly GCA_964397975.1). Taxonomy (GTDB): domain Bacteria; phylum Verrucomicrobiota; class Verrucomicrobiia; order Verrucomicrobiales; family Akkermansiaceae; genus Oceaniferula. Next base: position 509 of record CAYNLE010000009.1, read on the forward strand.
TCCAACTATAAGCGTTATCGGAGCACTGCTCGGTGGCGGAACCTCTCTACTTACCCACGGAACGAAGGCTGGCAGCAGATTACTCATCAACATGTCACCCGAACCTGTATCAAATATTGCAGCAAGTCTGGGCGAAGATGGCTTAGTTATAGGAGGTCTAAGTCTCATGGCCATATCACCTATTCTCGCCTTTTTCATTTTCCTCATACTAATTATTGGCTGTGTATGGATTTTCAGCAAAATGTGGAAAACTTTCCGAAAAGCATTCAGCAAATTACGTAATTTAAAAAAGAGAAAACAACTCCCAACATAGAGGCTTCACAAACCATTATCTGTGGTTTAGAAAACATGACTTCTATACAGCATGTTTATTCTCAAAAAAATATTTCAATTACGTGATAAAGCTCACGGTGAAGAGGCTGAAAAACCATTTTTAGAACACCTTGAAGATTTACGCGGTGTAATTACTAAAATCATTCTCGTGCTACTTATTAGCACCATTGGTTGTTTTGTTTTCAAAAGTGAACTGATGGCGATTATTCGTAAACCCATCGAGCAAGTTTGGGAAACAAGCCAAGAAACTAAAATGCCCTCTGGGCAATTTGCCGTCACGCTAGAAACCTGGGAACAGGCTAAAAAAGCCGCACAAGAAACAGCTAACTTCACACCAGCGCAGCAAAAATTTTACTTCGAGCTGTTCGACCCCGAAGGCACTAATAAGCTCTGGTTCCATACTAAAGCCGTGCCTTACTACAGAGTTGCCATCGCACTAGAGAAGGAAACAGAAGATGCGGGGGTAGCATTTATCAAAAAAATACCCGACATTTCTGAGGAAATGCGTAATCAGCTCACTGCTCTGATGGATGAAGAAAACCGTCCAAACTCATCAACAGATGCTCAAGGTAAAGTCGTCAGAATGCAAGCGCTGAACCCTACAGAAGGATTCATGCTGTCCATTAAACTCGCCTTTTTTGCGGGTGTCATCATTTCATTCCCCTTCCTACTCTACTTCATTCTTCAGTTTGTGCTCCCTGGGCTAAAAGAGAATGAAAAACGTGCACTCTGGCCAGCCCTTGCCATTGGCTTCGGTTTATTCCTCGTCGGTGTCTTTTTCGCCTACTTCTTGGTTCTACCAAAGGTTCTCGATTTCTTTTACGTGTATAGTCAAGAAATGGGGGTAGAGAACGAGTGGAGAATTGGATATTATATCTCGTTCGCCACCCAATTCACTCTCATATTCGGCTTAAGCTTCGAGCTTCCTGTCGTCGTCATGACCATCGTGAAAATAGGTCTCCTCGACTATAACATCATGAAGAACACGCGAGCATATGCTGTGCTTGCTATTGTTATACTTGCCGCTGTCATAACGCCTACTCCGGATGCTTTCACCCTCATGTTACTAGCGGGGCCTATGATCGTGCTTTATGAAATTTGTATTTGGCTCGCTTACCTCGATGGTAAAAAACAACGAAAGGCTGACCAAGCTGCTGCAGAGGAAAAGCCTCGCCTAGAGAAAGTTCCAATTACTCCCGTCAATGCCATTAGCCATCATGATGACGAAGATGATGGGCCAGATAGCGAGTTAGAAACAGAAGCGAACTCAGAAGACTTAGACCTTCCCGATGACCACCCCGCCAACCAAGGGGAAGATGAGGTTATGGATCATGACAAAATCTACAAAGAACTCAAAGAGCTCAAGTCTCTCTACGGACACTTAGACGAACATAAAGAGGAAGACGAATATGATGAACTTGGTTATAAAATATTTGTCTGCGAACTAGAATCAACAGCTCGCGAATACAAACGATTGAAAAAAATAGAAGCTGAAGTCCTCAGCTCAGATGAAGATAGCGATGACGAAGGCAATGAAGAAGACGACGGAGTCTACGACTTCGGTGACGACGATGCTGAAACTGCTGAGATAGATACAGAGGACGAAAACACACCTGAGCAACCAGGTTCAGACTCTAAGTAATCACCTTACGCTAACATTTACACCTACCCACTATAACATCATGCACTCAATGACAGGATTCGGCAGAGCTGAGCACGCCACAGACTCACTCACTGCCCGCGTAGAAGCATCTTCCGTAAACCGGAAACAAGGTGAGGTCATCATACAGATCCCACGTAGTTACTCTGAACTAGAGGCGAAAATCCGCCAATATGTATTAAGCCAACTATCACGTGGACGAGTTAACCTTGCCATCAATCTAGAGAAACCAGAAGGGGTATCAAAAGGTATCCGCATCAACACGGGTCGAGCTCAAGCCCTCGAAGCTGCTTTTACGGAACTTTCTACAGCCCTCGACCGCCCAGTGCTCCCTACCTCAGCCGATTTCCTAAGGACTCCTGAAGTCATCGAGTTTAACGACGAACCAGTAGAGGCAGATGAAGCTCTTAACACCATCATGCCAGCACTAGAAAACGCTCTGGCTCAGATGATAAAAATGCGCGCTACAGAAGGTCAACACCTCCTCGATGATACCGTAAGTAGAATTTCCACCCTAGAGAAACTCGCAGAGCAAATCAATGATTACGCTCCATCTGTCAAAGAAAGACACCGCGAACAGCTCCAAAAACGACTAGTTGAGGCTGGGCTAGAAATTGCCTTAGATGATGAACGCATTTTAAAAGAAGTCGGTCTCTTCGCTGACCGCAGCGACATCACAGAAGAGATCATAAGACTCCGATCCCATTTCGAAAAGTTTCGTGAATACCTAGGACAGAACGAACCCGTTGGCAGACCGCTCGACTTTCTCTGCCAAGAGCTAAATAGAGAGTTTAATACGATCGGATCAAAGGCCAATGATGCGACTTTAGCTCAACTCATTGTGAATGCCAAAACTGAGCTGGAGAAAATTCGTGAGCAAATTCAGAATGTAGAATAAAAACATAAATAGCCTAATTTATGTCACTTATAGTCGATAACTTACTAAACAAAGAAACAACCTCATTGAAGGTTTGTGGCGTTACCCTGCCCGAGGATGTCGAGCAGCTCATCGATCTTGGTGTTCACGCTCTAGGAGTCAACTTTTGGGAGAAATCCAAACGCTTCATCAGCCCTGATGCTGCCACCCCTTTTCTCACCCAAGCTGCAGGAAAAATAGCTCGTGTAGCTGTATTCGTGAACGCTCCCGCTGATTTACCTCGCCGGCTATTAAAGGAAGGACTCATCGACTTGGCTCAATTCCATGGTGACGAGTCAGTCGATTATTGCCAAAGCTTCGCAGCGGAAAAACTCCCATTCATCAAAGCTATCGGGGTCAAAAACGCTAGCTCTCTGAGCCATATTCATGACTACGGAGCGACCGCCCTACTACTCGACACCCCAGCACCAGGTGTTTATGGGGGAACTGGTGAAAAATTTGATTGGACACATGCAGCGTCATTCATGCAGGAAAACCCCGCCACCCCAGTCCTGCTAGCAGGAGGAATCACACCTGAAAACGCTATCGAAGCGATCGGACAAGTCCGCCCCGCTGTGCTCGATGTCGCATCTGGCTCTGAAAGAGCTCCTGGTATCAAGGACGTGAATAAAGTAAAACTTCTCATGCTCGCGACTCAATCATTATGAAAGAAGTATTTAGGCACCGCGAATTCATCATAGTAAGCCAATACCGGTCATTTCTAGAAAGTGAAGGTATTACTACACTACTGAGAAATGAACACCTGAGTAATACAGAAGTCCTCATACCGAACTTTTACCCTAACCTCTGTGTTCTAAACGATGAGGACTACAGCCGAGCAAAAGAAGCGATCAGAAACTTCAACACGAAGATGGATACAGCTGTAAATACTGAGCTTATATGTGAGCATTGTGGTGAAAGAAATCCCGGCAACTTTGAAATCTGCTACGCCTGTAATAAACCTCTACCGGTAAACGAAGATCAGTAAGTCGATCATACTAACTATTTAATATGAATCTTCTCTACATATTTCTCGGCGGCGGGTTAGGAGCCGTAACACGCTTCGGGCTAGCCTCTGTCATTCAGAAGCTTGTAGCAGGAGATAAAACCCAGCGATTCCCTCTAGGGATTTTCAGCTGTAACATCATCGGCTGCTTTCTAATCGGCTGCATCATCGGCTACCTTGCTCAACGACCTCATCTAGGAGAAGGCTGGCACCACCCCGCACTTGTTATCGGATTTTTAGGTGGTTTCACTACTTTTTCCAGTTTCGCTCTCGATAACCATAAACTATTCTCCACAGCTCCGACATTGGCTTTTATCAATATAGCAGCTTCCATCCTAGGGAGTATAGCGGCGGTCTGGCTCGGCTTTAAAATTGCACAATAGTAAAGTTCATGACAGGCTTAGCTTATGCGTAATTTGAAAGACGGAATCCGCTCACTGGTAAAGCTCGATTTCTACGGTCACGTTCATAAATATTTTCGAGGAACGGATAAAGAAGAACGCTTTAAAAATGAAATCGTCATTCTTAAAGCTCTAGAAGAACGCGGCTGTGAGTATGTCCCTAAGTATATAGAGTCAGATGAGTCTGAACTACACCTCACTACTACTAGCTGTGGAAGCCCAGCTCCTGACCTTTCACAAAAAAAAGCAGACCAACTTTTCCTAGAACTCGAAAACACCTACGGTGTTCGTCACGATGACCCATTCCCTAGAAACATCACCTATAATGACCGGGAAGGCAAGTTCTGCATCATCGACTTTGAGCTAGCCACACTACTAGATCCACCTCAAAAAAACGTATAACCGTGGAGATAACTGATAACAACGATTGCGCCATCTCATGGTATGCACACTCGATCTCTGGCACACGCAAACCGGTGAACGATGACTCTTGGCTAGCCTGTGCAGCTTCAGCTACAGAATCTAAATCACTCCCCTCCTCTGGTAGCCATTCACTCAGCCAGCACGATCTCATTTTTGCTATCTCAGATGGTATGGGCGGAAAATGCTCAGGTGATATCGCATCTAGGCTTCTGCTTGATTACCTCAGCGAAACAATCCCCGCCACACTCAAAATAGCGGCGCAGGGCATGCATCCCGATTACTTAGAATACCTCGATGAAGCTATTCAACGTGTCAGTAATGAAATCAACCAATGCGCAGTCGGTCAACATGACAAAAAAGGCATGGGCGCAACCTTAGTCATGGCGTGGTTCACGCCGGAGAACATGTATATCTGTAATGTCGGTGATAGCCGCCTTTATCTCTTTCGCCAGAACGACGAAAGCGAAACCAGCAGAAATATTGAACAACTCTCACAAGACCACACTTTCGCATGGAGATCAATGAACCGCGGTGACATCAATGAACGCGAATACCGAGCCCACCCCCGACGTGCTGCACTCTACGAGGTCATAGGAGGTGGCCACAAAAGTGTAAAACCATACGTAGCAGCTATTTCCTACCAGCAAGGCGATAAACTCCTACTCTGTAGTGACGGTGTCATTGATGGGCTATGGGATAAGCATATTCACTCCGCTCTGCAAGATGATGAAAGCACACTCAAGAATATAGGTGAAACACTTATCCAGCGAGCCGTTGATAATGATGGTACAGATGACACCACTCTCATTGTTTTAAAAATAGCCTGAAAAACTCAGACACTT
>CAYNLE010000009.1:6189-40424 GCA_964397975.1 uncultured Verrucomicrobiales bacterium
AAAACTCAGACACTTGGTTCTAGGAAACAAAATCTATATGTTTTTCAGTTAAATGGCATAACTCTTGCTTGATTGTCTTGACTACACAGGTGGCTGGACTTGATAATCCTCTCGACGTTTAGCATCTATTTATTTAGATCTACAGCGCCGCCTTTATAAAACTACAATCCGAATAATAAAAAATAATATTATGGCCAAATACAGACTCGATTACATCTGGCTCGACGGTTACACACCGACACAGAATCTCCGCACAAAATGCATGATGAAGGAATTCGACGAATTCCCAACAGTTGACCAGCTTCCTGATTGGGGCTTCGACGGTTCATCTACAAAGCAAGCTGACGGAGGCGACTCTGACTGTGTGCTTAAGCCTGTAGCAGTATTCCCAGACGGAACTCGTGAGAACGGCATTCTTGTAATGTGTGAAGTAATGCTTCCTGACGGAACTCCACACCCATCAAATGCACGTGCTACTATCAGTGACGACCCAGGCACATGGTTCGGATTTGAGCAGGAGTACTTCCTCATGCAGGACGGTGCACCACTTGGTTTCCCTAAAGGAGGATACCCAGAGCCACAAGGTGAATACTACTGTGGTGTTGGATTCGATGCTGTAGGTAGCCTCGGACGTGAAATTTCAGACATCCACATGGACCTCTGCTTATACGCAGGAATCAACCACGAAGGCATCAATGCTGAGGTGGCAAAAGGTCAGTGGGAATTCCAGATCTTCGGTAAGGGTTCTAAACAAGCAGCTGATGAAATGTGGGTAGCACGTTTCCTTCTTCTTCGCCTCTGTGAAGAGTATGAGCTTTCTGTAGACTGGCACTGTAAGCCTCTTAAAGGCGACTGGAACGGTTCAGGCATGCACGCTAACTTTTCTACTACACACCTACGTGAAGTTGGTGGTAAAGAATACTTCCTTAAGCTTATGGATGCATTCGAAGCTAATGTTGAAGAGCACATCGCAGTATACGGCCCTGACAACCACCTACGCCTAACAGGCCTTCACGAGACTCAGTCAATCGACAAGTTCTCATGGGGTGTTGCTGACCGTGGTGCATCTATCCGTGTGCCACACAGCTTTGTTAAAGATGACAAGTATCAAGGTTACCTTGAAGACCGTCGTCCTAACTCACAGGGTGACCCATACAAGATTGCTAGCCGCATCATCAAGACTATCGAGTCTGTATCTATATAGTGCTAACCTAGCTCCCCTTCACTGGGTGGCTTAGCATGAGATACTCTAAGTATTATCTCTATAACATATTTCAAACCAGCCTTAGCCTCGTGCTCTGGCTGGTTTTTTCTTTTACTAAGAAAATTCATCAATTTAAAGTTGGGTCTTTTCTTAGTAAAATATATATCTAATCACATGTCCTCATCTAGCCCCCAGAACCCTAAAAACAGCTCAAGCTGGGTACAGTTCTGCATGAGTATGGGGAAGACGATCCTTCACTCTCGCGAAATGCGTAGGAAAGTTCTCTTTCAGCTCGTGATCACGCTCGTGATCGTAGTCGCTATAGGCGTATGGCCACTGAGTGATTGGCTCGATGAACGCCTTCCTCTTTTTCTATTATGGTGGGCTGGCTGTGTTATCTACACAGTCATGATCATCCTTCTCGCTATCTACGACATGCTAGTCGTATTTAAAGAAGAACGCGATAAGATGTAGCAGTTTATACCATAGCCCCTAGAGATCTACCTCAGAATAACCTGCTTTTTCAGCGGCTTGTGGGGTATCAGGAATCTCTTCTTCAGCAGCTATTAACCCACGCATTTCCGTGATCCAGCTAGGTGCCTTTTTATGAGTCACATATCCCTCTAAAATTTTCAGCATATTATTAGCCGCCCTCTGCTCATCTCCAATAGCAAAACAATCTTTCTCCTTCGCCCACAGAAGTTCTGGTTTTGTTTCTTGAAGGAATTTTTCAACCTCTGGAGGTCTTATACCATCTTTGGTTCCCACCCTACTTGAAGTCTTTTTCACCCACTTTTCAACCTTCAGACCACTATGTTCAATACGCTTATCCCAGGCCTTTCGTAAGGTTTCTATATTAGAAGTACTGCGCAATGGAGGCATCACTAGTTTATCATATATATTAGCAATATCTAACGATGACTTTGGCCAGTCTTTTATTTTAATATCTAGCTCATATGCCTGAGCAAATATAGAGCTCGTTGCATTCTTATTTAGAACATTTTGATGTTCAGTTAGTTGATCTGCATGCTCAAAAACATTGTCTATATGAGCCATCGCCTTATCTGCCATATCTGTGATGTTACCATCACTACTAGCAGCTTCTATACTCAACATTAACCAGATTAATTGATGTCTGAGAGCGACACGTAGAGATCCAGATCTTAATTCCTCTTTATTTCTATCTTTCCACTCTCGGAAGTCACTGGATTTCCTATGTTTATCCTCAAAGTTCACCTTCTCAATGCACTTCAAGTATAGCTCCATCGTATCACTATCCGAGTTAACTGCGGCGCGATAGTCTTGAAGGGCTCTTTTATACAGGCCACTAATTCGATCGTTCGAAACTCCCTCAATAACATCAAGCCTCTTCATTACTTTGGCTCGTTCACCTTCTGCTAATGTAAGAGGTTCCGCACAAATAAACTGGGTGCTACTGACTACGGTTACAGCTACAACTGCAGAGAATCTAATGACCTTATCAAATGACATAACATACCCTATACACGTAAATTACAACTGTCTACGTCTATAGCTTATATTTCGGCATCTGCTCGATGAGAGCTATCAATCTCAGAGATAAAATAGTATACAACATCATAAGATACTTGCTGATTTAGTCATGTAAACTAACCTGTCACTCATGCAGGGGCTTATTCTAAAAATCGACTGTCCAGATCAACACGGTATCGTTGCCAGAATAGCGTCATATATAGCTGACTACGCTGGTAATCTAGTCGAGCTCTCACAGTTCACAGATGATGCAGCGTCTAAGTTTTTTGCTCGCGTAGAGATCGATACCACATCTCTGAAGGTAGAGACCCAGGACTTTATTGATGGGTTTAAAACATTAGGAAACTCTCTCTCTGCCAAGTGGCACTTCCGCACATTACCATACAAGATGCGTACTGCGGTGTTAGTTACAAAAACAGACCACTGCTTACATGATATTTTATGGCGAACCAAGCTAGGTGAAATGCCCATCGAGATCACCTCGGTCATAGGAAACCGTGATACCTGTAAAAAAATAGCTGAGCAGGCTGATATACCATTTCACCTAATAGAAATGGATGGTGAGCACAAGGAGGCAGGCTTTCAGCAAATTAATCAAATCTTAGCTGATGAAAATGTAGAGCTTACCGTTCTTGCTAGATTCATGCAGATCTTACCTGACTGGTTTTGCTCTAAGCATAGTGGTAAAATCATCAACATTCATCACTCCTTCCTCCCGGCCTTTATAGGGGCTAACCCATACCGCCAAGCCTACGAGCGTGGTGTAAAACTGATCGGCGCTACCTGCCACTACGTAACATCCGAGCTAGATGCAGGACCTATCATCGAGCAGGAAGTAAAGTCTGTGCAGCACTTTCATACCCCGAAAGACCTTATGCGACTAGGTCGTGACTGTGAACGAAACGCATTAGCCAAAGGTATCCGCCATCATGTGCATGACCGGACGATTATACACAAAAATAAGGCTATTGTTTTCCCTGACTGATCTATATTGAGACCGTTACTCAGTCTCTTTGTCCTCGAGCGATTTCTCTACTTTCTTAAGCCTCGCTAACACTTTCGGTAATTTATTAACCATTGCCTTAATTTTGTAGTCCTCTTTCATAGGGCGCGCTGGCCACCCTGAGTATATAATACCTTTAGCTAAGTTTTTAAGGGCTCCAGATTTAGCTGTTAGCACCGCCTTATCTCCAATCTTAATGTGACCTGCAGAGCCTGACTGAGCGGCTAATGTGACATAGTTACCGACCGTAACACTTCCTGCAACACCTGCCTGCGCAACAATAATACTGTGCTTACCAACTTTTACATTATGGCCGATCTGAACTAGGTTATCAATTTTTGTCCCTTCACCAATCTGAGTTTTACCAAATCGGGCTCGATCAATCGTAGAATTAGCTCCTACCTCAACATCGTCTTCTAATAAGACGATACCTACCTGATCAATCGGCACATACCTACCATCGACAAGCTCGTAACCGAATCCATCTGAACCTATTACACATCCGGGCTGCAGCACTACACGATCTCCCAGAACACAACGCTCTCGCACTGTGACGTTCGAATGCAGCATACAGTTTTCACCAATAACAACACCACTATTCACAACACAGCCCGAACCAATCGTGGTCCCGTCACCTATAATGGCACCAGCCTCAACAACAGCGCCGGCCTTAATACTTACCTTATTCCGATCATACTGAACTCCATCAGAAATATAAGCAGTACGGTGAACACCAGGCCTAAAGGAAACTATGTTCTCATTAAAAAATTTAACAATTTCACCAAAAGCAAACGATGGGTTCTCAACCTCAATAATCGCTGCCCCGGCTGGATGCTCAGGCACTTCAGCTGGCACAAAAACTACACCGGCCTTCGTTTCTAGGTAGTCTTGATAATATTTCTCATTTCCTAAAAACGAAACCTCCATCTCAGACGCCTCATTCAGAGCGGCTAGACCATTAAAAGACTCAGTAGTAGCCCCTTCACGGACTAGCTTACCTCCTGTCATTTGAATGATTTCGTCAATTGATAATTGCATACCAATAGCTTGCTCAATACGCTCAATTAAGTCCAGTCACAGATGTAAAAAACTGATTATATCAGTGCTGATACAGCCTCTCTCTCTTCTGAAAGTTCTTTAATCGTTTCTGCTAATTTCCCTTGAGAAAATTCATCTAGTTCAACACCAGGAACGATATCCCATCTACCCTCTGCATCCACCTTGATAGGCATAGAAGCTATTAAACCAGCAGGGATTCCGTATGAACCGTCAGAACAAACTGCCACACTCGTCCAGTCGCCCTCAGGTGTAGGCGTCGTTAAGCTCCTCACCGTATCCACTACTCCATTCGCAGCAGAAGCCGCAGAGGATGCTCCGCGAGCATTAATAATAGCAGACCCTCGCTGCTGAACAGTCGAGATAAACTCACCCTCAAGCCATTCCTTATCACTAATAACTTCCGTAACAGGTTTACCCTTAATCTTAGCATTAGTAAAATCTGGGTACTGAGTCGATGAGTGGTTTCCCCAGATACACATATTAGTTACATCACTGTTATGCACGCCGGCTTTTTCTGCGAGCTGTGACTTCGCTCTATTTTCATCCAAGCGTGTCATCGCAAAAAATCGATCATTAGGAACGCCCTCAGCATTATTCATAGCGATAAGAGCATTTGTATTACATGGATTACCAACGACTAATACACGAACATCATCTGCCGCATTAGCGCCTATCGCCTGCCCCTGCCCAGTGAAAATCTTACCATTAATATTTAATAAATCAGCTCTCTCCATACCAGCTTTACGCGGTACAGAACCCACTAACAAAGCCCAGTTCGTGCCACTAAAACCTTCATTAAGATCAGACGTAGCCACCACTTCATTTAATAAAGGAAAGGCACAGTCATCTAGCTCCATGAGAACCCCCTGTAGAGCCTTCATACCCGGCTCTATCTCTATCAACCTTAAGTTAACTGGCTGATCTAGGCCAAACATAGCACCTGAAGCAATTCTAAAAAGTAATGCGTAACCTATCTGGCCGGCTGCTCCTGTCACTGATACAGTAATGGGTAATTTTTTCATATTTAAAATAATGACCATAGCACCCGTCTCGGGTCAAATGGATAACGCAAAAATCACCTAATAACCGCATCTTCAACTAGAGACCCCATTACATAAACGGCCTTATGACGGGGCCGTTCGTTGATAATAGCTTTTTCGCAATATCAACATCCTCTTGGATTTGGCATTTAAGGTCTTGAACTGATGCAAATTTTTTCTCTTCTCTGACGTACTTGATAAAGCAAGTCTCCATATCTTTTCCATACAGATCACCAGAGAAATCTAATATATAAACCTCTAGCATCCGCTTCGCATCAGAGCCTTCTACTGTTGGCCTTAAGCCTAAATTCCCAACCCCGTAATGAGACTCTCCGTTTTCCATTATCACCTTCACAACCCAAACTCCATTACAAGGAAGCTGCTCATTATAAACACGTAAATTTGCTGTTGGAAAACCTAATTGGCGTCCCAGCTGACGACCATGAATAACGGTTCCTAACACAGTGTAAGGCCTCCCTAGCATTGCTGACGCTGAGTCTAGGTTGCCATCACGAACTGCCTGCCTAACCCTCGTGCTACTAACTCGCTCTCCATCTAACATTACAGCACTGTGAGCTTTAATATTAATATCATGCTGCTGACCAAACGCTCTAAGAAGCGCCACATTACCCTGCCTCTGCTTACCAAACTCCCAGTCCTCACCGATCGCTAAGGTTTTCAGGTCATGGCTGTTATCCTTAATTTCATTGAGAAAATCAATAGCCTCTCTCTCTGAAAACTCCTGAGTAAAAGAGACCACTATCATAAGATCCACTCCCAGCACAGATAGTAACTCTTTCTTATGATTAAGAGATGCTAAGATCCTCTTGGGTGCGACATGAGGGGCTAATACACGAATAGGGTGAGGATCAAAGGTCAACACCGCTGACACCCCATTATCCTCTTCAGCAGAGCTCACCGCTGACTTGATCACCGCACGGTGACCAATATGCACTCCATCAAACACACCTAAAGCGATATGAAGAGACCCAGTTACTTCCTGTAAACTGGCTAAATCTGTAATGACGCGTGTCATCTCAACTCTAAGAAAAAACTGCTTGGTTAATGATTAGTGACTGTGGTCACCATGATCAATAGTAGTAGTGGTAACAGGCTTGCTACCACCGTCACAATCACAGCTAGACCCAGCTTCACCAGGCGCAGCACATGAAATTAAACTAAGGGAAGATAATACTAAAAGAGAAAGAACCGATAACGTTTTTATTTTTTTGCTCATGCTTAAGAGCTATAGCTCGTTTACAGGTATTCTGACTATATTAAATTTTACGAATCAATAAAATTTATGCTTTCAGACAGGTAGCTTAAGGATGAAGCAGGCTCCTTGATCTGATGGCCTATTAACTAACTCTCCCCCTAGTGAACCAGCCAATCTCCTAGAAAGAGCTAAGCCTAAACCTACACCAGGTTTACTCTCAGCGGCTTCTCGGGCAGACTTATGAAAGGCTCTAAATATTCTATTACGTTCTGATGACTGAATGCCCTTACCATAATCCTGAATATAGATACATAGCTGTGCACCCTCTTTACGAACCTTTAGGTCAACTTGAGCTGGGTCACTATCTGCAGCATACTTCGCCGCGTTATCGATCAGGTTAAAAAGTATATGCTCTACCACAGCTGAGTCTACTTTCAGCTCAGTCTCATCGGCCAAGTCCACATGAAGGCTTAGCTCAGCTGTTGCTAATCTTTCAGCCAACCTCTCCCTCATAGAATCAACTAGCTCTAATACAGTCATCGAGCTTACTACAGAACGCGCACTACCCCGCTCTATCTGAGAAAATGAAAGCACGTTCTCGACCAAGTGAGAAAGACGATCAGCCTCTCTGGTAAGAACTTTCAGATACTTACCTCGCTTCTCTTCTTTCACCGCACCTTTTTCTAACATGTCAGCATAAAGGCGGAATGTCGTTAACGGTGTCCGTAGCTCGTGCGTCACAGATGAAACGAATGAAGCCCTCCTTTCACTAAGCCTCATAATACCAAAAACCAAGGAGCCCACCGTTACGAGAGCTATCAATACAGCTACCCAGCCAACAATCAAAGACTTAGGCATCGAACCACTAATACCGATTGGGGATTCATTATGAATAAACTTAAAAGGAAAAGACACTAGAGCCAACGATTCGTTACTGGTATTCTTAGTATCGATCAGCTGAGCATTAGGAAATAACTCCAGCACCTCGTTTAGTAAATACTGCTTTAACGAATCTGTATTCATCCAGACTCCCTGAACTCCTTCTTCTTCAGCCCCATCTACAAGCTCAGTGTATTTACGTAATAAAAACAAGTCACTGCCCACCCACACGGCATTCATAGCTCCTAGCTCAAGTAACTGCGAACGATCAACTAGATCTTGCTTAGCTATAGAACCTTCATTTTCCCGTGGACTGACATCATCGGAAAACAGATCAGCTATCTCTACGGTTACCTCACTATCTACTTCAGCTCGTTTACTTAACTTAGCTATTGCTTTGCTTTTACTAACTTTACCCGACTTCTTTGGTTGAGGAATCAATTTCCCGTTAGACTTTTCAAGTCCATTATAAGAATTACTTACAACCTCTTTCACGGACTTCACTCGATTGCTCTGATCACGAGCATTAAGAGCTCTTTGGCGTTTAAGCTCATTATCAAGTTCATCTTTTTGTTCGAGCCTAATATTTGAAAAGCTCAAATCCTCACTCTTCACCTTAGCCTCTCTAAGCCCAGGTGCACTACCCCATGCGTTCTCTTTAACCTCAATAGTTTTTTTAAGAAACAGCCACTGGTCATTAGTCTCACTGATTTTTGAAAGCTTCTCCTTCAGCTCACCTAGAGCCTCAACATCGGCATTCGCATCTGATGACTTCACCATTCCATTCTCTCTTAGAGAAAAGTGCAGTTTCACCATAGAATTATCCTCAGTGAAGTAATCCGACATCTCGTTTTCATAAACTGAAAAAGGATGGCTATTCTCAGCTGATACAATCGCCGCCCCAGCAGAGTCCATTCGCCATAAAGCCAGACGAGTATATTCCTCAAGGTTCGCTCGGAACTCCGCCAGCTCCCTTTCTTTATCAGCAATGATAGCTCCACGAGTAATCCAGCCCATCGCTAACAGCACCATGAGAGCACAAATACTGAGCAAGAACCAGATAGTGATATTTTTAGAAAACTTCATAATAACCAGCGGTAACCCTTACCTCTTACCGTAGCGAGGATATGCTGTTCTTTGTCCTTTAGCTTCGTGCGTAAATGCATGATGTGCATATCGATCGTGCGTGTCTCCACTCTATCAGGATCTATCCCCCAGAGATTCCGTAAAATTTCTTCGCGACTCACTACCCGACCGTGGGTATCCATCAGATAATTAAGCAGTTCTGTTTCCTTCTCAGATAGATCAACACCCTCGCCATCGTGATACGATAATTTTTGATTCTGAAAATCAACTCTCCCGCACGGTAAATCCCTCGTATCAGCTGGAGCGCTGCGTTCACATGTGCGGCGTAATACAGCATCTACCCGAGCTAACAGCTCTTTCATACTAAATGGTTTCACCACGTAATCATCAGCGCCATTCACTAATCCACGAACCCTGTCACTCTCCTCCCCTTTTGCAGAAAGCATAATGACAGCTTGCCCTGGTCGTTTCTTCTTTAGTGTTTCTAGAATTTCAAAACCAGAAGGGCCAGGCATAACAACATCTAACAAGAGCAAGCGGTAATTTGACTTCAGCGCCATCTCCATACCGATATGGCCATCAGCAGCCTCAAGTGTTTCATAACCTGAATACTCAAGAACATCAACGATCCCGCAACGCACTGCGGGATCATCTTCAACAACTAAAATAGTAGTATCTGACACAATCAAATATTTACTCTAATTTTTCACCTAATGGAAGGTATAACCTAGATCTTTCGCCTGAGAGCGCGTCGTCTCGATAAGCACCTGGTCTAATGTCTTAGCGCCACCTTCTGCCTGCTTTTTCCTTTCTTTAGCTATAAATGTTTCACGCTGTTTATTGAGATCAAGAATTTGCTTTTGTATCGTAGCACGCTTTCTAGCCATCTTATCAACGTAATCTCTACGAGCAGCTGGCTTCATTTCCTTCATCTCCTCAGGAAGGTCGGCTACCGCCATTTCTTCAACGTTAACTTCTTTTGCCTTTTCAGCATCCACGATATCCCAGGCTCTGTTTGAGTAGTTTTTCGATGCTTTAGCTACACTACGAGAAAGCTGAGCACCTTTTCCTGCATTTTTCTTTGCAAAACTATCAGCCTCTTTTTGTTTATTTACAGACTCTTCACGTTTCGAGCCATAACCGATGTAGGTATCGTTAAGTTTAATACCTAGGTCATTGATCGCCTGATCCTGTGGGGCTGAAATATGTGCCACCGCACGGTCTTGATCAATGATCATGAATTTACCTTCTGCCAGCGCTGCACCATCATGCCAGTATCCAGAGATACCTTGATCACGAGCTCCACAATGAACCGTATTAACTATAATACTTTTACCAACTGCATCTTTACACGCCTGACGGGCATCGACAGGGCCCTGAGTAAAAGCTTCATTTCCAGCTACAAATATCGCCTTGTATGTTTTATCTGATTTATCCCACTTTAGATCACCCAAAGCGCGCTGGATCACAGCTCCACAGTATTCTTCTCCACCATTCGTGTTGAGAGCAAAAAGGTCTTTACTAAGCTGGTCAAGATCGCGTGTAAATGGCTGTATCTGGCGAATGTAGTTATTCCCCATATGCAATGACGAATTCCCATATTCATAGAGCGCCACTTCTACAAAAGGCGTTTTACCATCGCGCTCAGCATCTATGAAGGTATTCACAACCTTCCAGAGCTGTGTCCGTGTTTGATCAATGAGACCACTCATACTACTGGATGTATCTAGTAAAATAGCGATCTGGACTTTTTCCTGCTCTAGCGCATCATCATTCGGAGCGGCTATTTTCACAATGGGATGCTTGTCTTTTATATCAGGCTTATCTTTAACAGTAAGTTCTGCAATGAGTGGCTGAGTTGCTAATAAACTGATAGTGAGTAATTGTTTGATTTTCATAACACCTCACTTTTACCCTCATTTTTATATCCCTTGTGTAAAAGCTCTGTAAATTACACCCTCAAGTCACCAAAAATGCTAAGCTTTATAGAAAGCTTCAGCCAAAACAGGCTTTTTTATAAGCGACTAAATAATCATGACGGAGTTTCTCTTAAGTGAATACAGCTCAGACCCGTAAAAGAGCTACGGATACTGGCACATCAATGAATTTCATTTAAATAGGGTACTTGTGAAGGCATATAACTGATGCTACTTTACTGAAAGTTTGGACGATGATAGAGCACCATAGACAGAGTTGGCCTCGCCCACTAAGAGATTCCCATGAGACTGCATGTCACTTTTGTGACACCATCTATAAAGTCGAACTGATCAAAGAAGGTGAAAGAGCGGATTGCTCTACATGCGGTCAGGTTCTCTACCATAATCGCCCAAAAAGCATTCAGCGAGCAGCTGCCTACTCTATAACAGGTGTTCTCTTATTCATTCTTTTTATGGTTTTCCCTTTTATAAATCTTACTACTCCAGCTAGTGAGACCATCATGAGTGTGCCTCAGGCTGTGGGACAAATTTGGGACTCAGGCGGAGGGCTTACCGCCTTTGCAGTAAGTTTATTCGTTATCATTTTGCCTATACTACAGCTGCTACTTTTACTTTATATTTGTATCCCATTACTTTTTGGGAAAACCCTACCTGCAGTAGTTCAGTTAACTAGGCTCCTTCATGCTATTGAACCATGGGTTATGTTAGAGGTATTCTTTATGGGTATCATTGTAAGCTTACTCAAACTAACAAAACTAGCTGAGGTAGAAATGCTTGCTGGGTTTTGGTCATTACTTGCCCTAATGTTATGTGTAATAGCTGCTCTTTCGAGCATTGATAAACTCGAGCTCTGGGACCGGATAGAGAGTTCACGTGAAAAAACAAAACCTGCCACTCCTAAATAGAATGTATCCATCTGCACTAGATCAAGGAAAAGCAAGGTGTCATGTTTGTGGGAAGGCACAACTAGAGGGTCACCGCTGCACACGCTGTGGTGCTAAACTCCATTCACGTAAGCATGACTCTATACAGCGCTGCCTAGCTTTATGTGTGACAAGTATGATAGCCTACATTCCAGCTAATATTTGGCCAATCATGACGGTCACTGAGTTCGGAGTAGCGCAGCCCACCACCATTTTTGGTGGAGTCATATCATTCTGGCAAACGAAGGCTTACCCTGTTTCTATCATTATTTTTATAGCCTCTGTGATGATTCCTAGTATTAAGTTAATTTCTCTCTTCAGCCTCTGTGCCGTAGCTAAGGGGTGGATCAATATAGATGCGAAATTTGCTACAAAACTCTACTG
Organism: uncultured Verrucomicrobiales bacterium; assembly: GCA_964397975.1. Taxonomy (GTDB): domain Bacteria; phylum Verrucomicrobiota; class Verrucomicrobiia; order Verrucomicrobiales; family Akkermansiaceae; genus Oceaniferula. Next base: position 18,433 of record CAYNLE010000009.1, read on the forward strand.
GTTCACTGAACTTGTGGGTCGCTGGTCAATGATCGATATCTTTGTCGTTAGTATACTTGTAGGGCTCATTCAATTAGGAAATTTAATGACTATCAATACAGGGCCCGCCGCTATAGCCTTTGCTGCGATGGTTATATTAACGATGCTGGCAGCACAATCTTTCGACCCTAGAAGTATTTGGGATCAAGCCCGAAAAGAAAAAAGCAGTTAAAAGAAAAAAACCACCTCATCTTTTGCCTTAGTAGTTATATAATAAATAAATCACCGTCTCTTCATGAAACCAGAATCTAATACTGAAAACCAGGAATCTCCAGCTCCTGAGATCTCCAAAAACCGGAAAATCTCTGCGGCATGGATCATCCCTATCATAGGTGTCTTACTTGGCATCTGGTTCTTACAAAGGAATCATGAAATGAAGGGACCTCTTATTCAAGTTACATTTGAAGACGCCAATCGTATTGTCGCGAATAAAACTCAAGTCCGCTGTCGCTCCGTGATTATAGGTAAAGTAGAAACTGTAGACTTAGATAGTGAACTTAATGTTAGCGTTAAATTACGCATTGATAAAGAATTTGCTCACCTTGTTCGGAAAGAATCACGTTTCTGGGTAGCTCGCCCCCGCGTCACATTCTCAGGTGTATCTGGATTAGAAACAATTATATCAGGTTCATACATCGGGTTAGACCCAGGTAAGAAAAAAGGAGGTGCGAAGAAAGAGTTTGTTGGGTTAGAAAGCCCTCCTATAACACCAAGCTCCATCCCGGGGCTACGGCTTAAGTTGAAAACTAGCGAGCCTGGTCCCATTGACCTTAATTCCCTACTTTATTTCCAAGGCTCTTGTGTAGGAAAAGTCGAAAGCCGCAGCTTTGATGTAACTAGCCGCGAAACTACATTTGGCGTTTTTATAGAAGAGAAGTTTGTCTCCCTGATTAATACTGAAACTAGATTTTGGCGAGACAGTGGCCCAGAACTTAATATTGGTGACAAAGGGTTCGAACTGAAAATCCCTTCGGTCGATTCCCTCATATCAGGGCGTATCGACCTCGGAGTGCCTTCAGACATTCACGATGGAGCGCCTGTAGAGGATGGTGAAACTCTTACTCTATTCAACACTAAAGAATTAGCAGAAGCCTCTACCTTTGATCACGCAGATGAATTCCTACTTCTTGTTAATCAATCTGTCCGTGGACTTAGCCAGAGTGCTCCAGTAGAATTCCGAGGGCTTCTCATCGGTAGAGTAACAAAGATTTCATACGAGACTATAGAAGGTTTCCCCGTCCCTCAGGTGCCTATCCTCATACAGCTAGATCGCAGGCTTTTAGCCAAGCATTTCCCATTGGGCTTAAAAGATGACGAGTATGATTATTTAGAAAAAGCGACAAAAAATGGACTGCGCGCTAGCTTGAAATCAAACTCAATCCTCACAGGAAAGCTGGTAGTTGACTTTGATTATTACCCAGACATTCCCGCTGAGCCGATTTCAAAAATCGCCAATTACAAGGTGCTTCCCACCGCTGAATCTGGATTATCCCGTATCGAAGACGGGCTTGCCGCAGCTCTTAATAAAATCAATAAGTTACCTATTGAGCCGCTACTTATTGAATTAGAACAAATCTCAAAAGAAGGAACCGTCACTATGCAAGAAATCCGTGGTCTGCTTGATAATGAAAATGGGTTTATCGCAAAAACAGAACAAGCTATGACCGATGCCAGTGCCACTCTAAAATCACTACAAAAGATTTTAGATAACAAAGACATCAATGAAATACCTACTGACCTCCGCGCTACACTAGCTGAGCTAAAGTCTACACTTAAACAATTCTCTAGCGATGGAAATGTGCACGGAGACCTTCTGCGAACTTTGGAAGAAATCCGCTCTACCGCCCGCTCTATAGAAAGAACATCTGACGCAATAGGCGACAAACCAAATTCACTGCTTTTTGGAAAAGACAAAAGCTCAAAAGCTATTCCTAGAGCCAAGCAATAACAACATTTACCGATACTTTGTATTATGAATCTCAAAAATACTCTAGCCGTCACCTTTTCTCTCTTCTCCTTTATACTTTTAGCCTCGTGTAGTAGCTCCATAAAACATAATTACTATCTGCTCTCACCTTCTGGGCCGGCCTCAGTGAACCAAGGTGTGGGGATAGGCATAGGCCCTATCATAACTGCGGCGTATCTAGACCGACCTTACCTTATTTTCCAAACCTCTGATAACACTCTAGATATCAATAAATCTCACGAATGGGCTGGGGATCTTGAGAGGCAACTTGCCCGTGTGTTAGGAACTGACGTTGGACGTAAAGTCAACTCAGCCAATGTTCAAAGTTACCCATGGGTTAGAGACTCTGAGCTAGACTACCAAGTTGCGGTAGATATAAAAAGATTCCACGGAACCAATAATGGAGAGGCTTTATTAGAAGCCTCATGGCGAATCTATGAACTTCCAGGATCTCGTAAACTTAAGTCTAAATCTATTACCATGACTGAGCCTTTGGAAGAAGACGGCTTCGCCTCATTAGTGGCAGCTCAATCTCGGCTAATCGATAGGCTTTCTGCTGAAATAGCCCATTCGTTACCTAAATAGTCGATCATGAAAAACACACCTAAGGTTTATCCTGCATAGAGTTAATGTAAAAAACACCAGCGCCATGCCAAATTACAGAACTTCACCAAAAATGCTAAAATAAGCGTGTCCTCATTGACTTTAGTTAATCTTGCCCATAGAGCTTCTGCCCCTAGTATTTGCTTTTCATTTCACTGTAGCCCATAGCACCCATGAATCGAGTTTTTGTAGAGAAACAAGCTGAATTTAACGCCCACGCCCGTGAATTACTTCACGACCTTAAAGAGAACCTCAACCTACAACAGCTAGAAGAAGTCCGAGTTCTTCAGCGATATGATATCCAAGGTTTATCTGAGACAGAGTTCTCTTCCGCGACAGACCTTATTCTATCTGAACCACAGGTCGAAACTACCAGCTCAGAGCTTACTCTCGAAGCTAATGAAACCGCATTCGCCGTGGAGTATCTACCTGGTCAGTATGATCAGCGGGCCGATTCAGCTGAGCAGTGTATTAAAATTCTTTTTACAGACGCCGAGCCTATTATTAGCTCAGCGCACGTCATTATCCTCAAAGGCTCATTAGCGACTGATGATGTTGAAAAAATTAAAGCCTTCACCATCAATGCCGTCGACTCCCGTGAAGCCTCTATGGAGATCCCTGAGTCACTCGAAATAGCGGCTGATATCCCTGCTGATGTAGAGATACTCGAAGGTTTCACTACATCTTCTCAGTCTGAACTACGTGACCTCCGTAGTAAATTAGGACTTGCCATGTCACCGGAAGACCTTGTTTTCACACAGAGTTACTTCCGTGATGAAGAGAAAAGAAACCCGAGCATCACTGAGATCAAGATGCTCGACACCTACTGGTCTGACCACTGTCGCCACACAACTTTTGCTACCAAAATCGACTCGGTAAAGTTCGAACAGCAAAACATCATTTCTGAAACATACGCCAAGTATCAAGCTAGTCGCGATAAAGTATACGGCGCTGATACTGAGCGACCTGAAACACTCATGGACATCGCTCTCATCGCCATGAAAGAGCTCAGAAAGACAGGCGAGCTAGATAACGTAGAGATTTCAGAAGAAATCAATGCTGCATCAATTGTCGTTCCTGTCGATGTCGACGGCACAGACGAAGACTGGCTCGTGATGTTTAAAAACGAAACACACAACCACCCTACCGAGATCGAGCCATTCGGTGGCGCAGCGACCTGTCTTGGGGGCTGTATTCGTGACCCACTTTCTGGTAGGTCATACGTTTATCAAGCAATGCGTGTCACAGGAGCGGCCGACCCACGCACCCCATTTGCTGAAACAATTCCTGGTAAACTTCCACAACGTCGCATCTGTCGTGAAGCAGCACAGGGTTACTCCTCATACGGAAACCAGATAGGCCTCGCCACTGGTCAGGTATCAGAAGTCTACCACCCTAACTACGTAGCGAAGCGTATGGAGATAGGCGCAGTCGTAGCTGCAGCTCCTAAGAAAAATGTTTTCCGCGGTTCTCCTGCTAACGGAGATGTTATTCTACTCATCGGTGGTCGCACAGGCCGTGACGGAGTAGGCGGAGCCACTGGCTCATCAAAAGAACACACCGACACTGCATTAGATAACTCAGCTGAGGTTCAAAAAGGTAACCCACCTACTGAACGCAAAGTGCAGAGACTGTTTCGTAAGGAAGAGCTAGCGCAAAAAATTAAAGTCTGTAACGACTTCGGAGCTGGCGGAGTTTCGGTCGCCATCGGCGAAATAGCACCAAGCCTCGATATCAATCTAGATAAAGTGCTTAAAAAGTATGATGGGCTCGATGGGACAGAGCTCGCTATTTCTGAATCTCAGGAACGTATGGCTATCTGTATTGACCCATCAGAAGTCGCCTACTTCCAAGCCGAATGTGATAAAGAAAACCTCGAATGCAGTGAGGTGGCCAAAGTCACAGACAGTGGCAGGCTCATTATCAAATGGCGTGGAAAAGAAATCGTCAACTTCTCCCGTGCATTCCTTGATACAAACGGAGTAACACTCTCCACTCAGATCGAAGTCAAGTCACCTGCTACTGAATGCCCGCTTGGTAAATCAATAGCATCAACGGAGGCTGCGCTGAAGACGTCTATACTAGATGGCTTCAAAGCTTCTCTATCAGACCTTAACACCGCTTCACAAAAAGGACTCGGTGAAATGTTCGACAGCTCCATTGGCGCTGGCTCTGTGCTAAACCCATTCGGTGGCAAACAGCAGCTCACACCTACCGATGCCATGGTAGCTAAGATCCCGCTCCTCTCTGGAGACACCACTACCTGCACACACATGTCATGGGGCTTCAATCCTAACATAGCTAGCTGGTCACCATTCCACGGTGCTGTTTATGCTGTCACCGAGTCGGTCTGCCGCATCGTAGCATCTGGAGCGAAACTCTCTGATATCCGCCTCACACTACAGGAATACTTTGAAAAACTAGGCAACGACCCTGCACGCTGGGGCAAACCTTTCTCAGCACTACTAGGAGCATTCCTTGTTCAGAACGAACTACGTCTCGGAGCAATTGGTGGTAAAGACTCCATGTCAGGATCTTTCAACGACATCGATGTCCCTCCCACCCTCGTATCATTCGCTGTAGCACCAGGTAAGACAGACCTCGCACTCTCCCCTGAGTTTAAACAAGCTGATTCTCACATCTCTCTTATCTCTATACCAAGAACTAACGAGCAGATTCCTGATTTCAAAACATTACTCGAACTCTCAGACCTACTCTACACCGAAAACAAAGCCGGCAAAATCCTCTCAGTACACTCTCTCGGTGAAGCTGGTATTGCTGCTGGAATTGCAAAAATGGCATTCGGTAACAACATCGGGGCAGAACTAACACTTCCTCAGACAGAGCTCTTCAATGAGCGCTATATCAGCTTCCTCGTCGAATCAGAAGAAGCTCTACCTGAGGCACTCGGCGCACAAATCATTGGTAAAACAATCGGTGAAGCATGTATCCGTATCGATAGTGTAGAGATACCGTTAGACCAGCTACTGACAGCATGGACTAAACCACTAGAGTCTACCTACCCTACACAAGCTAAAGCTGCCCATAACGAGCTCGAAACATTCAGCTATAATGGTACTAAAAACTTACGCAGTACAAGTAGCAAAACAGCTAAACCAAAGGTCATCATCCCTACCTTCCCTGGAACTAACTGTGAATACGATACAGCGAAAGCCTTTAATCAAGCGGGTGCAGAAGCTGAAATATCCATCTTCCGCAACATCAGTTCCGATCATGTAGCTGAGTCTCTAAAAGAACTAGCTGAACAGATTAAATCATCTCAGATCCTCATGATTCCAGGTGGCTTCTCAGCTGGTGATGAACCTGACGGATCAGGTAAATTCATTGCCTCCGTTCTCAGAAACCCAATGATATCCGATGCTATCATGGACCTCATTAAAAACCGCGACGGTCTTGTGCTAGGTATCTGTAACGGCTTCCAGGCTCTTATCAAAACAGGGCTTGTTCCTTACGGTGAAATCCGCGAGCCACAGGCAGGACAGCCAACCCTAACATTTAATGACATTGGCCGCCACATCGCCTGCTACTCCACCACACGTATAGCGTCTACATTATCCCCGTGGTTATCTAATACAGAAGTCGGAGACCTCCACAACATCCCCTTCTCCCACGGAGAAGGTAAGTTCTACGCTACTCATGAAGAAATTCAGCAGTTAGCTAAAAACGGACAGATAGCGACTCAGTATACTGACCTCGCTGGAGACCCATCCATGGATATTTCCTATAACCCTAACGGATCACTTTACGCCATCGAGGGAATCACCTCACCCTGCGGTAAAGTGTTCGGTAAAATGGGTCACACGGAACGCCGTGGTAAGCATGTAGGAAAAAACATTACTGGAGAAAAGCACCAGCCACTCTTTAAAGCTGGCGTTGAATACTTCAGCTAAAAACCTCTCACCTATCATTCTAAAAAACCTCTATATGAAATACTATAGAGGTTTTTTTATGTTGAGCTATTTTTACGGTTCTATTCAGCAACCGTGAAATTACTACCACTAGGTCTCTGGAATACCTTTAGGTCAAATTCTGGTAAAACTGAGAAAAAGTGGTCAAAAATATCTGACTGAATAGCTTCAAATTCAACCCAGCGGTTATCCTTACTAAAGACGTAAATTTCTATCGGCAAACCATATTCAGTAGGCTGGAGCTGCCTTACCAGAACGGTCTCGTCCTGTGCTATCTGAGCGTGGTTTCGTAAATATGCCACTACATAAGCACGGAAGGTTCCTATATTCGTCAGCACGCGTGCATTTGCTACATTATCTTCATTGAAGCTTCGCTCTGCGTTCCATGAATCCACCTCCCTCTCTTTCTCCGTGATATAGTCTTTCAAGAGGCTGATTTCTTTAAACTTCGCCAGTAAAGAATCGTCTACAAACTTCACTGTCTGGAGGTCAATACAGAGCGAGCGCTTGATACGCCTGACGTTACTCTGTGACATACCACGCCAGTTTTTAAAACTATCACTAATTAACGCATACGTCGGTAAGGTCGTTATCGTTTTATCCCAGTTACGTACTTTTACAGTGGTAAGCGCTACATCTAGCACCTCGCCGTCTGCTCCGAACTTAGGCACCTCGATCCAGTCACCACGTGCTACCATCTGGTTCGCAGATAACTGAATACCAGCAACCAAGCCGAGAATAGAGTCCTTAAAGATAAACATCAGCACCGCTGACATAGCACCTAAACCGGCAAAGAGTGTTAGCGGCGATTTACCGATAACAATGGAAATCACAAAAATACCGGCGCATATACTCAGAATGATCTTAACGACCTGAATGAAACCTCTGATCGGAAACTTACGTGAAATCTCGAAACGACGGTATATTCTCTCTGCTATATTTAACAGACTGTTAAGAGCTAGAAAGCCAAGTATCACAGTCGCTAAAGCACCAAAAGAATGGATTACTGCGCTGTAGTTATCATTTAAAAAAGCCCTTTTACCAAACTTCCAGATAATGACGGTGGGAACCATCAATGATACCCAGGTGAAAATTTTGCTCTTTAACAATTCATTATCCCAGCTGTTTTGTGTTTTTTTTACCGCTTTTTGAACAATACGCTGAACTACCTTCTTAATTAAAAAATAAGAAATAATAGCGACGAAGCAGACCAGAGCGAAAACTAAAAAATCGATACTAAGCGCATTTTCAGAAGTCATCGTATCCGGCGTCATCTCAAACTTTGACATCAGAAACTCATGAATCGGTCGGTTAGTTTCAGCGAAATAGTTCATACAAAGAAAATGAACCAATATAGCCAATAAATAGCAAGCATAGCCTTCAAGTAACTATGAAAATGGTGCGCAATACTGGATTTGAACCAGTGACCTCTGCCATGTCAAGGCATTGCTCTACCACTGAGCTAATCGCGCACTGTATACCTCTATGAAGAAACAAGACCTCCTAAGGCGGGCGAAAACTAGGCAGGCCCGCACATCTAAGCAAGTATTTTTTATACTAAATAATACCGCCGAGATAAGGCTTTATGATTTCCACACAGCTTTCTGCATGAGTCATCGCTATCAAATGCCCTCCATCAATATAATGATCCACACCTGATGGAGAGGAAATGACATAGTCCCTCTTCCCGTGAACTCTTAATAATGAAACATCCGAGTGTAAACCCTCCCACAGAAAAATAGCTCTACACATATGCCTAATAAAATCAGCATCCGAGCTAGAGAACATTTGGGAAATATTGAGTGGTATTTTCCCTGACGAAAGTTGAACTAAGCCCACAGGGGTAATATCGATAAAAGGGTGAAATGTTTTCAGCAGTTTATTCACCTCTTTCGGAGATGTGGCACTTCCGATAAGAACCAATTTTTCTACCTCGATCGTATTTGCTATTTCACAAGCGACGATGCCACCAAGAGAAGAACCTATTACTGTATCACCTTTCTGAATACTGTGATCCTTAATCACTCTCTGAGCGACCGCTGATATACTAGCCTCACCATTCCACTGTCCCCAGTTATGAAACTGGATATCTGCTATCCTGCGCCACGGCTTAGTATACATTTCCGCCGTGGCACCCATACCTGGATATACGTGAATCACGTTTAATAAAATCTCCTGCTAGAGCGATGTATACAGTAACATATACAACTCATACAAATACTTTTATTAAATAGAAGTCACGCTATGCTGAGCTGCTGAGCTACCTCAGCCACTCTGGCATCCACTTCGTCTTTATTTACGTAGCCCATCGTTTTTCCTCCTGAGAAAATCCTTGGTTCGCCTTTGATATGCGAACGTTGCTCTAGAAATGCAAGTAAGTGCTCACGGTAAGCAAAAAACTGAGGGTCTTCAAAAATCTCTGTGCGATTACGTGGACGAGGGAAGTCCATCTCAAGTATCTCACCTACTCCCGCTTTAGGTCCATTTGACATCATCACGCAGCGATCAGCCATAAAAACAGCCTCATCCACATCATGGGTGACAATCATAGCCGTAAGTTTCTCACGCTCTAATATATCAATAATCACATCCTGTAGCTCCATCCGAGTCAGGGAGTCAAGACGGCCAAACGGCTCATCAAGTAATAATACCTTTGGCTGAAGAGCAATGGCTCGAGCAATACCTACACGCTGCTGCATACCACCAGACAGCTCTTTCGGGTATTTCTTCATAGAATCTGCTAAGCCAACTACAGAGAGAGAATGCTCTACGATTTGTTTACGTGTTTCCTTACTTACATGAGGGTAAACATTTTTCACTCCTAACATAACATTTCCGTATGCAGTCATCCACGGCATTAAGCATGGCGCCTGGAAAACAACGGAGCGATCTGGCCCAGGCCCATCAATCTCTCGGTTACCGACAATGATACCGCCATCTGAAATTTCATTCAGACCAGCCAGCATCGTAAGAACTGTAGATTTACCACAGCCAGAGTGACCAATTAATGAAATAAACTCCCCTTCTTTGATAGTAAGGTTAAAGTTTTCAACGACACGGAAGTCATCTCCATATGGATTAGGGTATTCTTTTACGAGGTTAGATATTTCTACAAACCGTTTATTAATTTCATCAGACATAGTGTGATATTGGTTTATATATGAGTTAAGCTACACTAGTTGGATTCATCGTCTTCTCCTGCAAGTGGCTAAACTTAGGAACAGCAGAAGGAGGACTAAAGTCTTTCGGTTTTACATCCGGCATAGGGATAACTTTGCTAGATTGAGCCTGTTTACTTTCGTCATTAAGCCCAAACATAAATGCGGTAATTTCAGACTTAAGCCGCATAAACTCTGGATGGTCATTCAACGTGTGCCTATCACGTGGGTGCTCCATATTTACGACAAACTCTTCTGCTAATGTAGCTTCCGGCCCCATCGTGAGAGGAATAATACGGTCAGCCATAAGAACAGCTTCGTCTACGTCATTAGTAATCATGACTACCGTTCTTTTATCCTCATCCCAGATTTTTAATATTTCATCCTGTAAGTCTGATCGAGTAAGAGCATCCAGCGCTGAAAGCGGCTCATCTAATAAAAGAACCTCAGGCTTAAGTGAAAGTGTGCGAGCTAGAGATGCACGCTGACGCATTCCCCCGGATAGCTCATGAGGCTTGCGGTCACGAGCAGGTGTTAGCTTCACCATATCGATGTAATTCATGATATGCTTTTCGAGTTCAGCCTTACCCATCTTAGGAAACACTGACTTCACAGCTAGCTCAATGTTTTCATAAACAGAAAGCCATGGAAGCAATGAGTAGTTCTGAAACATAATACCACGGTCTGGGCCAGGGTCAGTCTTCACTTCGCCATTAAGCCGAACCTCACCTACATCCGGTTTTTGTAATCCGGCTAGGAGGTTCATCAGGGTTGATTTACCAGAGCCCGAAAAACCAATAATAGCTACAAATTCGTTTTCTTTCACACTAAGGTTAATATTCCCAAGAACCTCAGTTCGTGAGGAAGGAGGACCAAACCCCACATTAACGTTATCTATTTCTAAAAATGACATGATATTTTATATGTAATGGTTAGATAACAAACTCCTTATGCAGTAGCTGAACCGTCATCGAATGATACTAGTTTCTGAAGAATGATCATGAGGCGATCCAAGAAGAAACCGATGATACCGACTACGAAACAGGCTAAAATAATATTAGCAAACGACTGAGAGGAACCATTCTGATATTCATCCCAGACGAACTTACCAAGACCATCTGATGATGAAAGAGCCTCAGCTGCGATAAGAACCATCCACCCCACTCCGAGCGAGATACGAAGCCCTGCAAAAACAAGCGGCAATGATGATGGAATAATAATTTTAAAGAGGCGTGACCAGAAGCCTAAGCGTAGCACCTTAGCTACATTGAGGTGATCCTTATCAATAGCTGATACACCGAGTGCAGTATTCACGAGTGCGGGCCAGAGCGCGCACATCGCCACCGTGCAGGCTGAGAATATCATCGCAGGATTAGTCTGTAGAAATGCTAGAGGGTTATTATCGTGATTCATAAATCTAAACAGTGGGTGTGCTGCGGGATCTGGGAAAAAAGCCCCAATCACAATCTGAAAAATCAATAACCAGACCACAGGTGAAACAGGTCTGAAGATAGATATGATGGGAGTTAGGCATGCCATCACGATGCGGTTAAGACCACACATGATACCCACAGGAACGGCGATCACAGTCGCCAAGATAAAGCCAACAAAAACGGTAGCTACTGAGCGCTTCGTCTGCCAAAAAATAGTAGCTGCCCGAGGATACTCTTGCTCACCAATCGTCACTACTTTTTCACTACTAGATGCTATTTTCTTAGCCTGCTTAAGAGTTTCTTTTGCATCTTGGCTAGATGATAAAGCCGTAGTTGCTGCCCCTATTTTAGCTTCTTCTTTTAGAGCTTTAACAGAGCGATTCCCTGTTGTTAGGTAGTCAATACGTTTTTTAAAGTGCTGCACTTCGTCAGCCGCCTTGTTAGCAGCTAGTTGAGCAGCCTTAAGAGTTGCTGGTGGGTTATCACGCACTTCATCAAGTTCAGTATTTAATGCCTTAAGCTCATCTTTCTCTAAGTCTGATACTTCAGAATCTTTTTGAATGGCCTCCACTAGACTGTCAGACGACTTACTACCTACTGAAACTTGCTCAGCTAAAGCTAATAGTGATTCCTTACGCTTAGCTTTATCTGCTTTTATTTTCTCTTTACGCTTTTCTACTATCTTTTTCAGAGGCTCTATTTCGGCAGCCATTGCTACAGAAACTTCGTCCGCTACTTTAGTAGCTTCTAACTGTAAACTTGCCGCCTCTTTTTCTAAAATAAGTAACTCAGCTTTTACAGTCTCCAGCTCAGCTTCACGTTCTGTGCCTTCTAGCTTAAACGCTCTTTCCTTTTCGTTCTCGCGCTCATTAAAACGGCTACTGTCTTGATAAGCCGCCCATACCCTTCCAGGAGTAGGAACTTCACCCGATTTTGTTTTATGGTTAGGTCCTACAACATTCCAGACAACCATACAGACAGCCATAAAGAGGATAGGCAAAAACATGTAACGTAATATGTCACGGATTTGCTTCTGAGGCTCTTCCCCATATAACAAACGAACAGGTGGGTCAAAAACTTTGAAGCCAGATATGTCTATAAGCTTGAGTAAAGGATATTTAATTTTGGAAAATAGATTCATTATATTTTAGTAAGAACATAAAATATTCAGCATTATCTATACCATTTAGCGGACGTATTGTTAATTAGATTCATGTTGATCATGATTATCAATAATCACGCAAACAGATGAAACAAAAAATGCCGTGCTCCGAAAAGCACGACACCAATATTACAATTACTAATAAATATTACTCGGGATCTTTATTACCAATCTTGTGGCTATTCAAATATTTAATAGGCTCCTTACCATCATAGACAAGACCATCAATAAAGTCTGATGTAGCTGGCTTATACCCATCATAGTCTGGTGCTGGGTATTCATCTTTTGTTAATGAACCCTCCTCCACTAACATATCAGCCGCCTTACGGTAAACATCAGGCAGGTAAACACTCTTAGCTATATCGTGATACCATGACGCCGGCTTCGCCTCAGAGATCTGCCCCCAACGCCTCATCTGAGTAAGGAACCAGATACCATCTGAGTAGTGCGGGTAAGATGCGTGATATTTAAAGAATACATTAAAGTCAGGCAGCGCGCGCTTATCCGTTTTCTGGAAGAAGAAGAAACCTGTCATTGAGTTCTTAATTACATCAAAGTCAGCACCTACGTAGTTTGGCTGAGACAATATTCTACATGCTTCCTCACGATTTACCAATGAGCCACTAGCATCTGTTTCATCTAACCACTTACCTGCTTTAATAAGAGCTTTAGTAACGGCTACGAGAGTAAGCGGATTTTCATCAGCCCACTCTTTAGTTACACCGAATACCTTTTCTGGGTTATTTTTCCAGATATCATAATTAGTAACAACAGGCACACCGATACCTTTTGTAACAGCCTGCTGGTTCCATGGCTCACCTACACAGTAAGCTACATTTTTTCCAGACTCCAAGGTAGTAGGCATCTGCGGTGGTGGTGTGGTAGACAGCTCAATATCGCCATCAGTAAACCCTTTTAAGTCAGTAGAAGTATACATACCAGGGTGAATACCCGCCGCCGCTAGCCAGTATCTAAACTCATAGTTATGTGTCGATACTGGAAACACCATCCCCATAGGGAGTTTTTTACCCTCTTCCTTAGCTGCAGTGACAATTGGCTTCAGTGAGTCTGCTGTAATAGGGTGAGGTGGATTATCAGACTGAAGCTTCTCATCATTCTCCTGCATACCTTCCCAGATAGCATTTGATACAGTAATAGCGTTCCCGTTGAGATCGAGCGTATATGGCGTCACGATGTGCGACTTGGTGCCAAAACCGATCGTAGCTGCGATCGGTTGCCCTGAGAGCATGTGCGCCCCATCAAGCTCACCTGTAATCACATTATCTAAAAGCTGCTTCCAGTTTGGCTGTGATACAACCTCTACCTGAAGACCTTCAGCTTCGAAAAAACCCTTCTCTTTAGCGATCACGATCGGCGCGCAATCTGTAAGCTTAATAAAACCAAACTTAAGTGAATCTTTCTCCACATCTAGCTGCTCAGCCATGATGAACGGACTCCCTACTAAACCAACAGCACCCATTAAAGCGCATACATTATATTGTGTTTTCATATATATTAATAATTAAAACTGACAACATAGGCTAAGCAGTAGAGATGCCACTTTATATGAGTTTCAGTCATTTTTGTCATGAGTTCTAAATCCGCCCACACGAGCATGACGCTATACAAAAACGTAATGGCACGTAAACTGCTATTTACTCTATGAAACCTCACACTTCATATGGATCAAATCCCTGACATAAGACAAATACGTATCTTTATAGCTATAGAACAGACACGATCTTTCACGGCTGCTGCCAATGTGATGAATATCACCCAATCTGCAGTGAGCCACTCTATTAAGTCACTTGAAACTCAGCTAGACTGCAAATTAATAGAGCGCTTAGGGAAGAAATGCATTCTTACGCCTCATGGTGAGGTTTTTCTTCATCACGCAAAAAAAGCTATTAACCACCTCTCAGAAGCGTCTACTAAAATAGCAACGCTAAATCGCTGGGGATATAGCTCTATTAAAGTAGGAATCACCCATTCATTAAGCCAATATGTCATCCCTAAGACTTTGGTTAACTTTTACGCGAAAAAGACCAAGGCAGAGGTCTTTATAACAGCGGCTGACACCTCTGAACTTTTAGAGAAAATGGGAGCAGGTAAACTTGACCTTGCATTTGGCATTCACCGCCACGTGCATGAAAACGGCTACCGCTTTATCCCCCTAGATACAGATGAACTCTGCTTCATCACATCTACTAGCCATCCATGGTGCACTCTTCATAATGAAGAAAGAGATTACAGTCAGCAGCGCTTCATCACCTATGGTAATGATAGCGCGACTAATCAAATTCTCAATTCACATCTATCTGGGCTTGGTATCAAACAGCGTGCCTCCATATCAATGAGTAACATGGAATCGATCAGAGAAATGACATCTCTAGGCATAGGCGTAGGCATTATACCAAAGTGGTTAGCCATAACAGCGGCTCAGGAGAAGAAAATAGCCATACACAACATCAGCCCGCCTCCAACAAGGCAATGGGGATACTATCTCCACAAAACAAAAAGTCTTTCTCTACCTGAAGAAGAATTTATCACCATACTCAGGCAGCAACTTTCTAACGTCATTCACGGCCACAAAGAAAAATTAACAGATGAGTTAAATTAATATATTTCATTCTAGCCTTTCATTATTTCGTATACCAAGGCGGCACACTCCCTGCTTAATAGTATATTGATATGAATAACTATATAAAACACACACTTCTATCATCTATAGCACTCTCTAGCGTAGCTTACGCTGGGGAAACCCTAACAGAGTCACCTTTTCCTCTGGCTACACCTGAAGTTCCTGAATATCTAAAGCTATCACTTAATGCCCGCTTACGTTATGAATCCAGAATCATTCAAGGCTTTGATCACTCTGACGCCTTAACGTTCCGTGTCCGACCTGGACTTACGATTCTACCTAACAGCAAATTAAACTTTTTCTTTGAAACAGAGCACTCCATCGCTCTCGCCGAAGACTTCAACTCTACTGTAGACCCTATCCGAGCAAATAATGCGGTTATTGCTGACCCAGAAACCAACGAAATAAACCAAGCTTACTTCCAATATAAAGATGGTGGCTTTTCAGCCAAGGTAGGTAGACAGCGTATCATTCTAGATAATGCTGCATTCATAGGAAACGTAGGATGGCGCCAGAATGAGCAAACGTTTGACGCAGCCTCTCTCTCATACAAGGGTGATGACTTCAGCCTCTATTATGCATACTCTAATCAAGTAAATCGTATTTTCGGTGATGATGCTGTCGGCACAAATAGGCAGTTTGAAGGAGACCTTCATTTCATCAATGCCTCTAAAAGCTTTAATGACTTAAAACTAACAGCATATGGTTACCTCCTCGACTTTGACACAGCCGTAGCTCTCAGCTCAGACACATACGGTTTAGCTGTAGACTATAAAGGGCTACATGCAGAGTATGCTTACCAAACTGATGCTGGTGATAACCCTACAAGCTTTGATGCTAGCTACGCACACGTTACCTACACTCATAAAGCTGGCGGCGTTACGCTTAAAGGTGGTGTAGAATACTTAGAGGAAGGGTTTAGAACGCCATTAGCAACCGTTCACGCCTTTAATGGTTTTGCTGATAACTTTATTGGTGGTCGTATCACAGGAGGGATAGCTGATGGCCTTACAGACATTTATGGAGTGGCTTCTACTAAGCTCGATAATGGCATTGTTTTAAAAGGATTCCTTCACTACTTCTTAGATGACAGTATAGATGAAAGCTACGGTTGGGAAGCTGACCTCGTAGCCGTAAAGAAACTCACCGAAAACGTCACGCTTCTTGGTAAGTTCTCATACTTCGTAGGTGATGACGATTCATCAAACCCGTTTCAGAATGACATCATTCAGACATCTGTTCAGCTAGACTATAAGTTTTAATTACTTTCAAGTGATACAGGCGGGTTAGAGCCCCGCCCTAGCAAGTATAACAACCATCTCACTGGTGATTTTTCACCGTAGGAGGCATTACATTTCCTGAAGCTTGATACTTAAGAGCTTCAGGATTTTTTTTGTAAAATTCACGAACAACCCGAGCACAGGAAAGCCTCACCTGATCCGTAACACGGTTTACTCCTACATCAGGGATTATATTGATCAATCCCTCTAGTAACTCCTTCTGTAATAATGGCATACGCTCTAGCCAAGATATAAGTAACGCTTTATCAACATAAGCAGGAAGAGAACCCATAATACCTAAGTCGTTTTGGTTATTTACTAGTAAACCAGATGTCGTGCCTCTATCTAATGTTAGAACCTGAAGAAAATAAAGTGTATGATAGTCGAGCTGGCTCCTTTTATCCTCCTCGCTAAACTCTGAATGTGATACTAAAGAGGATTTTAATAAATCTGAGTATGTCTCTATAACAGCTTCACCAAAAGACTTCGCTAGCTTGATATCCTGGTCCTGATCATTAGAACTAAAACCTTCTAAATAATAATGGCTCACGCCACGATGCCGCCCTAACACAGGGATGTAAAAATACTTATCACCCTGGGCAGCACCTTCTTCATAATACTCTCCAGTAACATCTTTCAGAGTATTATAAAATATCTTCGTTTGCTCAGGCTTGGCAATGGAGGGATTAAGATCAGCCATTATTCTCCAGTAACCAGAACTGTCTTTCATCTCAGTCCAGCTAATATGCATGTGCATAGAGGCTGCATGGGGGTTAGCTGGATGAATAATTGTTGATAAAGCAGTCGCTGAGCCTAAGCCCTTAGTATCGTCATCATTATAGTGCACATGCGAAACGTTAACTGATGCCCCATTAAAAACTGCATTATCTCGCTCAGATGAAAACCTCGAGCCTCCACCATGCCTCCCCTCATCACGCAACCAGACCGTTTCCTGAAACTTAATAGCCTCGTCTACATCCTCAGAAACCTGCTCAAGCCTCTGAACAAATAATGACTGTAGATTAGATACTAAACTATATGCCGCTGACGCCTGTGGTGATTTACACATAATTATATGATAGAGTATTCGAGCTAATACAGCCTGAGTATTAATAATAGACCGACTACTTACCCAAAATTTTCGCTGCATCAGCTGGTTCGAGCTGAAAAACAGCCTTACCACTAGCTTTTGGTTTCTCCCCCTCTACAGTCTGATACTGAAACACCTTCACAGGCTTCACACCTGGAACTTGAGAGAATGCATACACACGTAATGTGATAGGCTCTTGGCCTTTGTAATCAGGTAAGTCTTTTATCGTATAAGATATTTCATTTAAACCATCTCTGATCCCACCAATAACCACTTCAGAGTTTTGAATATCTTGGAAACGATGCTTACTGACTTTATTTACTGTCACATTTACATCTCTCCCTGGACAGAATGTATATACTTTTGCGATATACTTAGCATTAGGAACAGCTTGAGCAACAGCCTGAGGTTTACCATTGGGTATAAAGGCTACTCCATCTACATAGCTCATATTACCCGACTGAAGCTGCTTTCTGATAGTAGGTAGGCCTGTGAGGTTCACGAACTCTGCAACATCATATTTCCAACGCCCTCCTTCATGCTGAAAGCTGATAACCAATAAGTTATCAGTCGGGGCACCCCCTACACCAAAGTTCACCTTACCAAAGCAAACTAACTTAGCCGTGACACCATTACTCCTCGCCCTCAGTGGTTTTAGCCCCTCAAGAGTAGGTGGCACCGACGGCAAATTAAAAACATCAGCCGGAAAGTTACCTTTCTCAGAACGTATTCTATTTTCGATCGATCTTATTCTATGTTTTGCCGTGATCTGCTTCCAGCCCTTGTAGCTTTTAAGCTCCATAGACTTCTGCCAATAATTATAGACATCCTGTAGTGGCTTAACTAGCGCATCATCATGAGGACTCGCCTTAGCTAAGATAGACTCAGAAGTGCCTAAAAATAATAAAACTGTCAAAGTTGCCCAAAATAGTTGTATACGTTTCATGCTTTGCATTGGACAATAAATTGAGCTAAGGGCAAATCTTTTCTCAGATAGCTCAGTAATCGACGCCATTCCCCCATTTATGAACGTATTAAAACAGGTCAAGCCTCTCAGTGAAGAACGTGAACTCGAGCTTCTCAAAGACGCTGTTTCTTATACATACTCTTCAGCGGATAACTATTCACTGAACGCTCACTTTTTTTTCCCAAATAACCATCAGGCCACAGATAAAAAGCCTGTCATCCTATTCTTTCACGGCGGCCTATGGGATGTCCGTATGAATACTCAATTTGCAGCGCACTGTATGCACTTCGCGAGCCGAGGAATGGTAGCGGTGGCTATAGAATACCGTGTCAGCTCTCTCAATGAGTCCACACCAGAAGACTCTCTGGAAGATGCTGATCTAGCGCTAGAATGGCTACAGAATAACCACGCTAATTTAGGTATAAACTCCGACCAAGTCATTTTCGCAGGTGCGGCATCAGGCGCTTACCTGGCGTTCTCTCTAGCCATGCGCTCAATAGATAAAAAGGTAGTGGCTGAAACGATCAAGCCAGTGGGAGTCATAGGTCTAAGCTCTATAGTCAATACGACTAAAAAAGGAAATGAGTATCACAGCTTTAAAGACCCTAAAGTAGCTCATAAGGAAAGCCCTTCTAACAAAGTAAAAAAAGGCCTACCTCCTTCATTACTGATTCACGGAAAGTCTGACACCATCATCCCCCATGAACATGTGGCTAAGTTCGCTAAAATGCTAAAGCGGAAAAAAAACCAGTGCGAATTCGTCGAGTTTGAAGCCGTCAATCACAGTTTCTTCAACTTCAATGTCAGTGCGAGACACTTTGAGATCACGTTAAACTCAATGGACGCCTTTGCTGTTAAGCTCGGATTAATTGAAGCTATTGACTACACATAAACAATATAGTTCTCGTCCTGTGCCAGTTTTATAAACACTCTGGTAAAGTATTACTCTTCCATAGCCGTTAACTCATAAACGCCGCTTTTAGCTCTGCTATACGCTCTTCGCTAATCCTGTTAGCTCCACCTATACGGGCTGCCTGAATATTTGATTTAGCTGTAAACTCAGCTACCTCTATACGGTCAAATGTTTGTATCGCGGTATGACCTATCGCGATAACACTATCGTTTTCAATAATAGCAACTGGGAAGTCAGGCGATAGAGAATCCGGCACCGCAGGTGCATCTTCAAACTGAATACCGTATGGTAACATAGAGATATCTCTCACAAAAACCCAGCTTTCTGGATTTGTATGCACATCGATCACCTTTTGAACCACCGCATGAGCGGATATAGCTGGTGTCTGCGTGGTGATAATACAATTAATATCTGGAAATTTTTTATAAATAGCCGCGTGTAGATTTATAGAGCGGCTCGGTCTACCGCCCGATATAGCCTTACCATGATCAACGCAAACCAGGTCAGCTTCAGTAAGCTCCATACGAGACTTGCCGCTTGGAGTGATGACAAAGCCGTCATCGTTCGCTCTCATCGATACCGTTCCGTATGTGCTGATCATCAGCCCTTGCTTACAAGCTCTGGCAACTAGCTTGCACACCTCACCTCGTAAGTTCTTCTCTTTTTCTGATAATACCCAACCTAAAACTGGCTCTCGATATTGAGATTCATTTGCTATCTGCTCAGCTAACAACTCAGGTATCTGAACTTCACCTATCTCACGGGCATGAATTAATGTTCTAGCAGCAAACTCAAGTGTCTGGAAACGCTCTAAAGCTTCTTCTAAATCTTTACCCACTACCACAACACCGTGGTTTTCCATAATAATAGATTTCACTTCCTTATCTTTAGCCAACAGCGAAGCGATCTGATTTCCTAACTTCTCAGAACCTGGTAATTCATAAGGAGCGAAAATAATCTCACCACAAATCTGCTTAGCCTGAGGCAGAGCATCTAAATTAGGTGACTGAGACGCTAAGGCGTATGCAACTAACGCTTCAGGGTGAGCATGAATAATAGCCCCCACATCACTTCGTAGACGATAAATAGAACGATGAATTGGGTTTTCAGAACTAGGACGGTGTTGTCCGTCACATGAACCATCTGCCTTAATACATACAGTGTCTTCAGGGGTAAGACTTCCCTTATCAACACCAGCAGGAGTAATCCAAACCTCACCCTCTTCACCTCTGGAAGACACATTACCACCACTGGTAGTCGTCATACCGCTCTGATAAATAAACGTAATCGTTTCAACGATCTTCCGACTTAATACTGAGCCAATTTTTGTATCTCGTGACATAAACAAGTTTCTAAATAATAAAATTCATTCTGAATGAAACCGTCTATAGTCACAATATCAAGTAGAGTGCAACTACGACTAATTCGGTAACCAACCATTCAAATACACTGACATTTGCCCAAAATTAATCTAATAACCATACCCATGAAGAATAGTGAGCATCATTTCATCCATATCACCGCAGACGGTAAATGTGAAAACCCAGATGAAAAACTTAGAAGTGCTGCAGAAAAAGGAGACTTAACGTCTATCACCGTATTAATAGATGGCACTAAATTAAAAGGAGGAAGGTTATTAACCTCCCTCCTTGGAAATAAATCTGACTTTCTCGACCAGTCCCTGAGCTACACACTAATTAGCATGAAACCACAAGAAGACGGGAAATGTCTCGTTACTTATAACGTAAACTAGCTTGCTGCAGATGTAGGGAACGCGTAAACGCTATTTAAAATCTCCTTACACTCGTTAACACTATATTTAGAAACAACAGTCGCTAAAACAGCATCGCCGAAGCCCTTACGTAAAGCATTCATATCCGCTACCCACTCATTACAGTTAGCTTCACTCATCACTCTGTGAAGCCCTAGTAACTGTGAAAATGCTAATAAGTCTTTTTTACAAGCTTTAGATACTAAGTCTAAATAGTCTAAATTAGCCATATCACGTGCTATGATAGCAGGTTTCGGAAGGTCCGTGCTTGTTACACTTTTGTATTTTAAAGCTAGTTCTTCGAAAAAGACAGTCCCGTCTTCTGGAGCTAAAGAAACAAGCTGAGTTCTACCGTCCAATACATCTGGACCATTACTTTCCTTAGTAACTCGGCGCTCTACTTTCTGTGCAATCGCTGTAGAAACACCACTTAACGTATGCTCACTTGATCTTTTCTTTGTCTTCTTTGCCTTGTTCTCTGCCCTAACATAAGGTGATTTTGCTGAAGTCTCAGCTGGTGTGATTGGCTTCTTGCTATTCACTGGTGTAGAAACTGCTGCTGATGATGATGCTACGCCAGATAGATCTAAACTATCTACATCAACACGCTCTTCTTCGACTTTCTTTGATTTACCGCGAAAGCGATTTACAAGTGATGCAAGCATACCAGATTTTACAGCTGGCTGAGCTAACTTACTCTTCACAGGTGGCAAGTCAGGCGCTTTATCTACAACAGGCTTTTCAATCGCCTTCTTAAATGGGCTAGCTACCTTAGAGTTATCCTCCTCTTCAGTTTTTTTAATAACAGCTTCTGGCTTTTTAACCTTTGCGAGGTCTGGCTTAGGTAAATCAGGCTTAGGCAGAACTTTAGCTGCTGCAGTTTTCACAGGTGGTAGCTCAGGCTTAGCTGCAACTTCCTCTTCCTCTACATCTGGAAGGACTTTCAGCTTAGGCTCAGTCTCCACCTTTTTCTCGACTACCGGTTCAAGTTTCTTAACTTCAGCCTCTTCTGGCTTCTTCTCAACCACTGGCTTCTTCTC
>CAYNLE010000009.1:40524-44511 GCA_964397975.1 uncultured Verrucomicrobiales bacterium
CTAAGAGCCTTAATAGGCACAGGCATTGTAGCTCCAGACAATAGAGCTGAAAAATCTTCTTCCTCCTCTTCTTCAACCTCACCAGTATCAACAACAGGTGCATCCCAGGGGAAACTTTCGGTATTAACAAAGTTATTCCAGTTTCTCTTATCACTGTCTACCTCGATAAGGCAGAGCTCAAACTCTTGATCTGCTACAGACTTATCAACTGCTGTTGCCGCTCCATAAACACGAATAGCTTGGTGGATGACTCCTGCTTTGACGAGCTCTTTTGCTATTTCCACCATCACCGCTGGTGCCGCTGAGTATTGTGCTACGATAGCCTCTACAAATCGAACAGCCCTTGTCGGCTGACCTTTAGTCACGACTCGGATCGTATAAGCTATTTCAGCTGGAACTTGGGGGACATCTGGAGCACTCCATAACATTTTGGATGCGTCCTCATACATGTCAGACTCCTCAAGAAGATCGACTACCTTCTTACGGATGGCCCAATCATCAGGGTTTTCCTCTACAAGTTTGATTAATAGTTTTTGTGCAGTGTCCAGACTGTTCATTGAATTTTCCATAATAATGCCTCTATTTGTTACGGTTCAGTATAGATTTATACTTGTTACTTGCCAGCATAATAACCTCTTTTTTCAAAAAAAGTCAAGTGAAACTATCAGTTTTTCAAAAAAATCTACCTTAGCATATATTTAAGATATCTTAAATATAAAAATATCAGGTAAGTTGAACCGTGAAAAATAGATTAGCTATTATACCAGCTTTCATGATTACTTGTGCCTGTGAAAAAGCTTCATGATGCAGCCGTCATAGGCGCAGGTATTTCAGGACTTTGTGCAGCCCGCTCGTATTACCATTCCAGTGGACGTACATCCCCCGGCTTACATGTTTTCGAAAAAAGTAATCAGGTGGGAGGAGCCTCACAGACACATATTAAAAACGGTTACTTGGCTGAAACTGGACCGAATAGCCTTTTGATCAAAGACAAGAGGGTCGATCAACTACTAAACAACATCGGCCTAGAGGATAACGACATACTCATCGCAGCGAGCCAGTCAAAAAAACGCTACATTGCACACAACGGCTCCCCTCATGCTCTACCAGCCAGTATAAAACAGTTTTTATCGAGCCCCCTATTTTCAACCAAAGGAAAGCTGCGTCTATGCATCGAGCCGTTGATTAGAAAATCAGAACTCTCTACAGAAGAGAGTTTTGCTCAGTTCGTTACACGCCGCCTCGGAACAGATATTCTAGAAACTGCCGCAGAACCTTTTGTAAATGGAATATACGCTGGTGACGCCGCTAAACTTTCTGTCAAGCACGCCTTCCCTCAGCTTCATAAAATAGAGCAACAATACGGCTCTGTATTTATAGGCTTAATCGCTAAGCAACTAGGCTTTAACAAATTGCCACACGCGCATCGACCATCAAAAGTATTATCCTTTCGCACTGGTATGCAGCATTTACCCCAGGCGATATCCAGCACGTTACCTAAAGGAGCTCTAAAACTTCAAACAACTATTTTATCCATCGAGCGGACTAACCAATACTGGCAAATAAAATGGTCCGACGCCTCAGGTAACCAACATACAGAAAGCTATAAAAAACTAGTATTAGCAATACCACACCATCAGCTGAACACAGCCCCCCTATCCGAGTCGTTACTCTCCACTTTATCACCTCTATCTAATATCCAGTCACCACCAGTCACCAGTCTCACATTAGGCTTTAAGCGAGATCAGATAAAACACGCCTTAGATGGATTTGGTATGCTCATTAAGAAAAGCGAACAAAGCCCACTACTCGGAGTCATCTTCTCATCCAGCATGTTTGCAGAACGAGCTCCAGAGGGCCACGTCACCCTCACCTGCATGATGGGCGGTGCCATTCACCCAGAATACGCAGAGAACACGGAAGATACCGTATTAAAAGAACTCGACCGCCTATTAGGAGTAAACGGTAAACCCACCTTTAGCCATCGTACATCATGGAGACATGCCATACCTCAATACAATATAGGCTACCAATCGGTCGAGGACGCCATCAGCAAATGTGAAACACAGAACCCTGGGTTCCACATCCTAGCCAACTACCGATCAGGCATATCGCTCAGTGACTGTATTATCAATGGTCTCGATTTAGGAAAAAAGCTCTTCACAGAATAAACAAAAGTAAAAACCCTTGCGAACTAGGCAGAGCAAAGCTAGATCCTTGTTCCGCTAGTCAGCAATCAACATTCCATCACCTTACACCATGGCAGGATTCTTCAAAAAACTCTTCAACAAAGTCACCAACAAAGCCGAAATCGACTGGGACGAACTTGAAGCCGACCTCATAGCTGCAGACCTAGGCGCACGAGGCGCCATGTCCATCGTTGATAGCCTCAAGTCCATGGGCAGGAAAATTTCAGCAGATGACGTCATAGCTGCATGCCGGGAACACATCACCAACACCATAGAAGAATCCCCCATCAACCTCACTCCACGTAGTGACGGGAAGCCAACTGTCATCTTAGTAGTCGGTGTTAACGGCACAGGAAAAACAACATCCTCAGCTAAACTAGCCAATTTACTTAAAAACCAAGGTCACTCTGTCATGCTAGCAGCAGCCGATACCTTCCGAGCTGCTGCCGTAGAGCAGCTAGTACTCTGGGGAGAACGCCTTGACATCCCCGTTTTAAAGGGCGCACACAATGCTGACCCAGCATCCGTCTGCTACACCGCTCACCAAAAAGCGATCAAAGACCAAACTCAATTCCTCATCTGTGACACCGCAGGAAGAATCCACACAAGGCATAACTTAATGGAAGAACTTGGTAAAATAGAGCGCACTATTGGCAAACAAGATCCAGACGCCCCACACATCAAGCTTCTCGTAGTAGACGCCACCACAGGTGGAAACGCACTAGCTCAGGCGAAAGAATTTAACAAAGCCATCGAACTCGACGGACTCATCGTCACTAAACTTGATGGTTCTGGAAAAGGAGGCGTCTCTGTTATCATTCAGCAGGAACTCTCCATCCCCACTCAATTTATCGGACTAGGTGAAGAACCTGACCAGTTCAAAGCCTTTAACAAAAAAGAGTTCGTAGAAGGCATCTTATAAGAAGATCAATAGCAACTACTTGCTATTTGATCCCAACATCTTGTTATCCCTTTAACTATCTGCTAATCCACGGGCCATGAGAGCCTACTTCAAAAGCGATCATCGCCAGTGGATATCTAGCAGACAGCCGCTGTAAAGCCTCACGACTATTAACCATACTACGTTCATCAACGATCTTGCCCTCGTGATCTAAAACACAAACAGCATGCTTTTTATCACCTAGATCAATGCCAATGGTGATTCCTTTTTCTCGATTAGATATAATTTTCATAACAGAAGGTAGTTTACACTGAAAGCGTCCAACGCTCTCACTACCTTCTCATCCTATCTTGTTCTACCTGTTTAGTTCTGTTTGTCTTGTCTAGTATATCTATTCTTAGCTAGCCTTCCAACAAGATTGTTTTCGTCTATCCCTAAGTATCCGATGTTAAGCTTGTGCAAACCTGATTCGTCAAAGAAAAAAGTAGCCACGTAAGAACCCGCTCCGTCACTACCTGAATAAGAAACATAAAATCCTTTTACTGTTTTATATAATTCCAGTGATCCTTCATAAATCGAGAAATCTGAAAAATCTGAATATAAGTAATAAGGTATATCAATTAGCTTTCCATTCTTTGTAACATTAAACGATTCTATGATTAATTCAGGAACCCCTCCGTCTGTTCCAAGCCAATGGGTTTGCTTTCCTGAGTATGGCTTAAAACTAATATTAGCGACTATTTGTTCTCCCTCAATTACACCTTTAATCGTCTCTGACTGTTTCTTTGTATCCACAACAGACGTGCTCTCCACTTTTGTATCTTCGACAGTGCTTGAAGTTAATGAGCATGAAGTAAAAACAAAAGAAGTAATCAAAAATGATGTTGTTATGATCAG
>CAYNLE010000010.1:0-10868 GCA_964397975.1 uncultured Verrucomicrobiales bacterium
CTCGATTTCAGCATCATTACACTGCGATATAAAAGGCTTCATAAGTGCTGTATACTGTGTGGTATAAACGCCCGATTTAATATCTTTCATACGCTGCACTAGGTAAGCTTTCTCTTTACCTATTAAAGTCGGGTAAATAGTAGCAATCGGAGTGTCTCCCTCTGGACCGTGGCAAGTTTGACAGTTCTTAGCTAAAAACAACTTCTTGCCATCGAGCTTACTAACATCAGGTCCTGCGTCAGCTGCTGGAGCAGCCTCGATCGGGACAAGTGCTGGGATAGCACTTTTAGATGGTTTATCTAATAACTCAGTTTGAAGTGACTCAAATGCTGGCGGCTTAGCTAACAGAAGCTCTGACTGAGCCTTGTTCACTTTTGCTCTGAGCTCTGTGCGCTCATCCGCCATGATATCGTTAGCGTCCTTACCGTCACTTATTGAAAAATAAGCGATGACTGATGCTAGTCCAAAGATACCGAACAAGGCTAGGCCCCACACGAATGTAGTAATTCGGCGTAGTGGTGTATCGGTAGCTTGATATTGAAAGTCGTTCATTGTCAGGAAAATGAGAGATTAAATGCGGATTAGTTAAAGAGGTTAGCTGACTCTAGGATACGTGGATCACGGTGAGGATAGAGACTATTCTTAGTGAATGAACGTAAATAGAAGAACATGAAGAATGAACCTACCGTTAGGAATGCTACGATGTCCATCCAGACAACACTGGCGCCAGCGTAAAGGCTAGGTCCGTCTACATTGTTGATCGTCAATGAAGGTCCACGCTCAGGAGCTACGATGAGATAGTGATCGAGTGCGTGAATCGCAAAGAGGTAAAGGATAATTCCAATCATTAAGTTTGGCTTCTTCTTCACATCTGAACGTATCAATAAGAGGAACGGGATAGCGAAGTGACCGAATACAAGTGCGATACTCGCGATATTCCAGTTCTCGGTATTACGGAGTAGGAAGTAACTCGTCTCCTCAGTGATGTTTGCATACCAGATGAGGAAATACTGAGAGAATGTAACATATGCCCAGAAGACAACGAAGGCGAAGGTAAGCTTACCCATGATATGGTGGTGCTCTGGACTCATCACCGTCTGAAGGTAACCCATACGACGAAGAATGATCGTTGACAGAATCAACAGAGCCATCCCGTTAAGAGCACAACCTGCGAAGAAATAAACACCATACATGGTTGAGAACCATTTAAAGTCTAGCCCTTTACAAAGGTCAAAAACAAGGAAGGTAACCGTAAGTGCAAGAATGATAAGTGATGGGAATGCACAGAATTTACGAGCCTGCACAAGACGCTTAATACCAGGATTCGGATCTGTATCCTGTTTCACAGAAAGCCCTTTAAGAACCCAAGCACAGAAGCCAAGACCTACAAAGTAAAAGATCATACGACCAAGCCAGAAAGGTAGATTCATGTAGAAAGCCTTAGCATAAAGCATGTGGTCGAATTGACCATAACCGTGGTGCAGAGCTTCTTTGGCGTTACCGTAGACACCACCATCTTCACCCATGATCTCGCGGTGCATATTCATCCACTCGAAAAGGTGCTGCTGAACTTGTGGGAAAAGGAATGGAATAGCTAATATACCCATCCATGGGAATACAGTTGCTAAGTTCTCCATAACACGGCGAGTCGCTACCCCCCAACCTGAGTTAGAAACGTGGTGGAGCATGAGCCAGAAACAACCACCAAGTGGCAAACTGACAAAAAAGATAAACGCAAACAACCATGAATAAGCATAACGACCAGCGGCTATATCAGATGGTTCGTTATGAGCAGGATTATTTGCAAAGAGCAAATACGCGCTCGCAAGTAGACCGAGCAAAGCAATTACCCCGCAGGCTAAAATCGGTAACGTAAGCTTACCTTTTGCCATATGCTCTCCGTCAGCCGGAATGTCTTTTGATGTAATGAAGTGACCCATGAGTGGATGGAGTGATAGAAATTATTGAAAAAATTAGTTGCAGATATTTACAGGATCTACTCTGAAGTAGCTTCTTTAGCATTCTGGAGTGCGCGAACGTAAGCGATGATCGCCCAGCGATCATTAACTGGAATATTGTAGCCGTAGCCACTCATCAAGCCTTTACCCTTAGTGATCGTCTCATACATTTGACCGTCTGGATACTCAGATTCAGCGAACGTAAGTAAACTAGGAACCGTTGGGATACCTCTGACTGCGACGGTTCCCTTACCGTTTCCTGACTCACCATGACACGGCATACAAGAAACATTGTAACGTTCCTGACCGTGACGGAGGAAACCTGGAGTTGTCGCTTCATTCAGGCCAAGCGCCTTAGGCATGCCACTACCGTAGTTACCTTTTATCTGACCAGTCTGGTGGTAATTTGTATTATTACCGTAGTTGTATGAAGCCTCATGACCGAAAACAAAGCTGCTACTGCCAGACTCATAACCACGTGGCACACTACCAGCAACTGGCTTACGTGAACCTAATCCATCGGTAAAGAAATCAGTCTGGGACTGTGACTTAACCTTATCTTGATTATCCATATCAGGGAAAATTTGGATCGGCGTGCCACTGAATGTCTGCCCCCTGAAACCAAAGAAACTGACTACAAGCACAATGATCAGAGCATAAACTAAAAAGAAATAACGCATGAAATTAAATAGGTAAAATGAACTTTCTGATTAGATAAATTATTTTAAAGCTGGCTCCTCCACAAGCTCTAGATTCATACCTCCAGCATCTTCGAGAAGTGCTTTTGTATCGATAGATGAAAACTGTTGGTCACGAGCTTCGATAGCGATAAAGAAACCATCATCGGTCGCTCTAGCGAATTGCTCACTCTCAAAAAGCGGATGGTTCAGACGAGGTAACTGCATCAGACCGAGTAGGCCGAACAGTGTAGTAAAACCTGAGAATAGAACTGTCAGCTCAAACATGATCGGGAAAAATGCCGCTGTAGTGAAAATGTTTGCCGGTTTAGCCTGCACAACAGTCGGGTAGATCGCTACCTGTGTTGAGTAAGCTAGAGTGAATGCTGTGATAAAACCTAGTGTTCCACCGCAGAATACCAAGTATGGAAGAATAGACCTCTTCATACCCATCGCATCATCAAGACCGTGAATAGGATAAGGTGAATAACAGTCCCACTTTTTGTGACCTGCATCACGTACTTTCTCAGCAGCCTTGTAGAGGGCTGAAGCACTTTTAAATTCGGCAAGGTAACCGTAAACGCGTTTAGCTTGATTGCTCAATGTTCGTATTGGGTTGAAAGTTGAAAATTAAATAGGAAAAAATTAGCTCTGAAGTTCGTGTTGATAAGCTGCTGTTGACTCAGTTCCCTGGTCATCAATCGCCTCTTTGTCATCGAAGTGCGGGTCACTCTCTAGAAGAGTCCACTTCACCTCAGCAATGTTAATGCATGGCAAGAACCTTAAGAAAAGAAGGAAGAGAGTAAGGAAGAGACCGATCGTTCCCACGAAGGTCATGATGTCGACCCAGCTTGGGTAATAGTATTTCCAGTCACCAGGCAAGAACATACGAGGAAGTGTTGTTACAATAATAACGAATCGCTCAAACCACATACCTACGTTCACCGCCATACACACAGCCATCACCACCCAGAGGTTTTCACGGCAGTATTTAAACCAGAATAACTGAGGCGATATTACGTTACACGCCATCATAACTAGGTAAGCCCACCAGTATGGACCTGCGATACGGTAAAGGAATGCTGCGCTCTCATACTTAGCACCTGAGTAGAATGCTACGAAAAGCTCCATGAGATACGCGTAACCAACAATCGTTCCTGTAAGAAGAATGATCTTAGCCATATTCTCGATGTGCTTCATGGTGATCATGTCATGTAGTCCGTAGATGTAACGAGCTGGGATCATGATCGTGAGAACCATAGCGAATCCACCAAAGACCGCACCTGCCACGAAGTATGGTGGGAAAATAGTCGTATGCCACCCCGGCACTACTGATGTCGCGAAGTCAAAACTAACGATAGAGTGCACAGAAAGAACGAGTGGCGTAGAAAGAGCCGCGAGAAGTAGGTATGCTACCTCGTAGTGACTCCACTGACGGTTACCGCCACGCCATCCAAGAGAGAATACACCATAGATAAATCTACGTATACCTGGCTTACAGCGATCACGAATGGTCGCTAAGTCAGGAACCATACCGAGATACCAGAAGATCACCGAAATAGTGAAGTAAGTAGAAACCGCAAAAACGTCCCAGAGTAGCGGTGACTTAAAGTTCTGCCAGATCGCGTTTGCATTAGGAATAGGAGCGAGGAACCAGACCATCCATACACGGCCAACGTGGAACATCGGGTAAATACCCGCACAGCAAACAGCGAAAATAGTCATCGCCTCCGCCGCTCGGTTAATCGAGGTTCGCCAGTTCTGCCTGGTTAAGAAAAGAATCGCTGAAATCAACGTTCCTGCGTGACCGATACCAATCCAGAAAACGAAGTTAACAATAGGCCAGCCCCACATAGCGCGGTTGTTATTCCCCCAGACACCTACACCAGTAGACACAAGATAGAGAAGACCTGTTCCAACACCGATAGCTGCAATGATGACACTAGGAACAAATAGAATCCACCAGATGAGAGGCTGCCCATTTTCTACAATTCCGCAAATACGCTCAGTGATCCAGTTATATGAGCGGTTATTGAGAATTAGCTTCTCACGCTCCATGACTGGAATCGTAGGCTTGTTTGGATCTTTTGTTATCGTCGTATCCGACATATTCTTAATGAAGTATTAAATGTTAAATCTGAAAGTTTCTAAGCAGCATTAGTGAATGCTAATTGATGCGCGACCGATAGCTTTCGCATCAGGCATAGCAGGATTCGGGTTCTTCACACGTGCGAGGTAAGTCGTGCGTGGTGCAGTTCCGATGTAGTGAAGCAGCTCGTAGTTACGAGATGAATCACGTGAACGAACCACCTTAGCATCGTTACCGTCCATGAGGTTACCAAAGGTAACAGCTCCTGATGGACATGCGTCCTGACATGCTGTGCGCACTGAATCAAGCTTAGGACGTAACTCTTTATCCTCTATTTTGACATCGACAGATGATCCTCCAGCGAGTGTTGCCTTATCCTTAAGTCTTACTTTCACCTTCGCCTTAGCTGCCTGGATACGCTGCACACAGTATGTGCACTTCTCCATCACACCACGCATACGAACGGTAACATTCGGGTTACGCTGCAGGCTAGGTGCCTCACCCACTGCCTTCTCACCAAGAGGTCCTTTGTAGAGGTTCTTGTCGATCAGCGGATTACGCTTGTTGTAGTCGAAGAAATTAAATCTACGTGCCTTATATGGGCAGTTATTCGCACAGTAACGAGTTCCGATACAGCGGTTATAAGCCATTGCATTTAGTCCGTCTTCTGTGTGAACGGTTGCGTTTACTGGGCAAACCGTTTCACATGGAGCGCTCTCACACTGCTGACATGCTACTGGCTGAGGGATCATCTCAGGATTATCTTCATCCAGAACAGGCTTACCATGATCATCAGTGATCTTATTCCCCTCTTTGTCGTAAGTCTCCTTAGCTGCATAGTAACGATCCATGCGGATCCAATGCATTTCACGGCCATTTGCGACCTGGTCTTTACCTACAACTGGGATATTGTTCTCAGCCTGACATGCTACAAGACATGCATTACATCCGATACAGTTATTCAGGTCGATAGTCATCGCCCACTGCTGACGTTCGTCATAAAGGTGCTTATTAGCCGCCTTTTTATCATGCCATGTTTCAGAACCTTTTTGCTTATACAGTGAGATATTTTCAGGAGTATGTGAGTCCATGCCCTGCTTCGTCACCTTCTTAAGCTGCTCTTTGTAATCTTTAGGATGCTTACCGCTTGTTGGTAAAGTAGAGATTTCACGAACAATCGCACGGCCATACATAGCGTGGTGCTCCTGAGTCATCGCTAGAGGATACTTCTTATTGAGATTTTCAACCTTACCACCAGAAACGAGGTAAGGAGTTTCAGCTGAACGTAATGAATAGGCGTTAAATCCACGGTTTACACTAACTTGACTGACGTGGGTTTGGTTTTCAGGTGTGCGCCCTAGATCATCATGCTCGTCGAAACCTTGCCCGTATCCGAGTGATAGTGACAGTATGTTATCAGCGTGGCCGAAACCAACCATGACTACGACATCGAGGCTACGACCATTTACATCCAGTTTAATAACAGGGTTGGCGTGTTTTTGCCCCTCATTATCAGGTCCTACTTGACCATATTCACCTTCGATACCATAAGCTTTACCCTTTGGCTGAAGCTTCATGATTTTTTCGTAAATACCTAAATCTTTCGCTGTTTTAGGAGAAATGATAGCTACGTTATCCCAACACACCTTTGTGATTGGGTCTGGAGCCTCCTGGAGCCATGCATTGTTTGCATAACGACCATCGTAGATGCTTCCGTCTGTCGTAAATACAACTTCGAGACTACTTATTGATGGTGCTAAAGGAAGCGTTACTGAAATAGCCCCTGCTGCCTTTAGTTTTACATCCTCATAACTGCTTTTTTTCCAGAAGCCATCACGAAGAAGCGTCATCCACTTCGCCTCTGTAGCGTCAGCTATACTCGCAAATGTTTTACGGACAGCATCGTAAGCAGGTGAAGTCGTTTCACCATTGAGATCAGAATTAAATAAAGTGCCTTCTAAGAGAAGGAGCAGTAAATCAAGCTCAGAAACCCCATTATAGAGAGGTAAAATAAGAGGTTGAACTACAGTGTAGGCACCACTTGCAGTGCGAGCGTCATTCCAGCTTTCTAAGTAATGTGCCGCAGGGATATGCCAATCAGCGGCATGTGCTGTCGCATCTGTGCGTAAACCTAAGTGAACAAGCTTTGCATTTTTAGCAGCAGAAGCAAAGCCATCTGCATCGTAAACTGGGTTAGCCGGTGTTAAAAGAACCACTGCATCGAGTTCTTTAGCATTCAAAGCCTTAATAAGGCCATTCATGTTACCGAACTCCGTATTCTGTTTCTTAACAGCTTTTAATGTTTTCCCGTAGTTACCAAGCGCCTCATTAATAGCGATAGTGATTTCCTGTAAACCTTTACTCTGACGTGTGCCAGCTACTACCGCTGACTTACCAGCATTTTTCTTAAGATCCTTAGCGCACTCTGCAGCCCATTTTTGCTGTTCAATAGTAAGCTCTCCACCGCCTGTAACATTAACCGTAACGCCAAGTCGCTTCGCGATCTCCGCAGCCACAGCTGTTACCTGACTAGGTGCTATACGCATACGATGATCAGCCATACCACCTGTAAGGCTAAATCCACCCTCTACGATGTAGAGACGGTTCATCTTAGCTGGGTCAACTTTCTTATCGTAGCCTGAACCTTCTACAAATCTGTTTTTATAAAATCCAGCAACAGGACCTTGCTCATCAAGCTCGAGGAAATCGCTATCTAATGATAATACGACCTGGGCTTTTGAATAATCAGCTACCACATCGACGCCTTTACCGAATCTCTCAGCGATAGCTTCTTTACGCTCTTCACCAGTCAGCGGCTCATAACTATAGAATTTAGAAGAACCATACTTCGCCTTTAATTCCTTCACCAGGCGGCTACGTGTAGGAGAGTCGTCTTCACCGAATACGAATGCCACCTTAGATGAGGTAGTAATAACTGCTCCAATTGATTTCTCGAAGACTTCACGTGAAGCAACCTTACCATTCTGGAGGAACTCACGAGAACGAGCAGGGTCATACATATCAAGCACGGACGCCTGAACAAATGAGTTCGTGCCACCGAGTGAGCTATAACGCTTATTCGGCTCAAGCTTTGTTGGACGGCCATCCTGCGTAGTTACAACTAAAGGCACCGCACCTGTAGAGCTCGGCATTGATGATGCAAAGTAAAGCGGCTTACCAGGAAGCCCCCACTCTGGAGAATCTGCAAACGGTATAATAAGTGACTCAGGACGGCGACATGATGCCAGACCTAGTCCAGCCATCGCTGAAGATGCACCCATAAGCTTTATGAATGAGCGACGTGAAACCTCACGTTCTTCTTCAGTCTCCATCTGGGCTGAGCCTTCTACGAACTCAGTATCTAAGGAGTTTTTAAACTCTTCCGTGCCTTCTAGCTCACCGACGCTACGCCATGTTTTAGAGCCGCTTTGCTCAAGTCCATTTGAAGTCAATGACTTAAGCTGATTGATATTCCGGGTACTCATTACTTAGTAGGAAATTAGAAAATTTTTGAGAAATTGGTGGGATCTTAGCGGTGACAAGTAGCACAACTATCTTTCGGGTGAATACTCCAGTTCTTCTTAAGTAAAAGGCCAAACTCTTTCTGAGTCGTTACCCTTTCACCCTCTTCATTAAGAACCTCGTTCTTAGCGAGATACTGCTCAGCATCGTAATCTAGATTATATACCTCCTCCAGAGGACGAAGGTGATCTTCAGGAGATCTATGACAGTCTAAACAGAATGACATACTCAGAGTCTTAGCGTGATAGACTTTCTCCATTTCATTAATATCACCGTGACACTCTTCACATGAAACACCGCGGTTAACGTGTGCTGAGTGATCGAAATAAGCATAATCTGGCAATCTATGAATACGCACCCACTCGATAGGCTTCTTTACAGCACCCTCTATAGGAACATGATCTTTATCCACCCCCATAGCAGCACGTAGCGGCTCAAGCTTAGGATTACCCTTTTGAACGTGTTGGTGACAGTTCCAACATGTGTTCGCAGTAGGGACACCAGCATGCGCGCCCTTATCAACACCACTGTGACAGTAGCGACAGTCAATACCTAGCTGCGATGAGTGCAAGCTATGGTCAAAAGGGATCGGTTGATCTGGCTGATAACCTACTCGCTGAGCTTTCGGCGTAGCATAGTAAGAAAAGGCTGCAACCAGCCCTAAGCCTACAAATAACAAACATACCGCTATCTTAAGCGGTAGTAAATTGGTCCATCTTGGGAAAAAATTAGCCATGTCTTCACGCGCCTTCTAGTGATTGTGAAACTTTTCACAAGCAAAAAAGAAAAAGAAGATGAACTAGCCCCACTAAAGAGATAAAACCCCAATAATCACGCACATTAAAAATTTAATGTGACCATCACCCATCTTCCTCAATCTAGCACTACTGTATCAAAAAACAGTTCACCTAATTCACAGCAACGCATAAATACGGGTTTATAATAAAAACAGCAAAGAACGACACTCCCATCATTATTAAAAACATTCACCTAAGCAATGTATGAAAATAATAATGACTCTGTGTATATTATCTTGCCAAACACAACCTAACCAACTAAGCAATCTAACTAATTGAAACTGTAAATCCTTAGATGCAAGACGGTTACTAAATCACTCATATTAACGCTAAACTACATATATTTCATGTCCAAAACAGCTATATTTTCTGATATTCATGGCAATATTCACGCACTAAACGCCGTGCTGAATGATGCCAGAGCACAAGGTATCCAGAACTTCGCATGCTTAGGAGACATCGTAGGATACGGACCTAACCCCATCGACTGTATAGCCACGATACAAAAAATAGGATGTGTATGTGTAAAAGGAAACCACGATGATGACAGCTCCAATCTCAGAGAGCTAAATAACCTTAACAACCAAGCTAGAGTCTCTCTCGAGTGGACACGTAAAGTTCTCAGTGAGTCACAAAAGGCATGGCTAAGAAACCTACCTTACCAGAGACGCTTAGGTAGAAACATGCTCACCCACTCATCTCTAGAAAACTCGACTGACTGGCCTTATATACGTAATCGATTTGACGCAGAGATCGATATGGCTCGCCAGAAGGTTCCGATAACTTTTTTTGGTCATACACACATCCCTGTTAGCTACTGTAAAAACCCAGACGGCGTCGCTACTATTAATAGCGGATTTAACATTGACCCTGACAACAAATATCTTGTCAATGTAGGTTCCGTGGGACAACCAAGAGACGGTATAGCAGAAGCTTGCTACATAATTTTTGACCGCATCGATCGAAAAATTGATTATCGAAGAGTGCGTTACGACATCGATCAAGTAATCCAAGAAATACACAACTCAGGATTACCAGAAACACTAGCGCAGCGCCTCATAGAAGCCGCTTAATATAAAACATCTACCAGCCAAGACACCACTTACTACAACACCCAAATGTCTAACCAAACATACTTCGAAGTTCAGCGCGGCTCTGTCGTCAGCGATTGCATGCCAGAGACTTATGATTTTATAAGTCAAAATCTAGAATATTTCCATAAAGGAATCAAACCAGCTCTCGACGCTCTAGCAGGCGCTGGAGAAGTCACATTCATTTCATTGGAAGAAAAGTGGTCATTCAGTTGCCGTGTCGAAAAATCAGAGCTCGGGAAAGTAGCTTCAGGCAAAGGCACTATCTCAGAAGGTCGCTCCTGTATTTATGATGAAATCCTTGCTAGTTTAGCATAAAGCCCACTCCTAACACCAATACATCTCCAATATGCACGACGCACTTATTGACGCTCTCTATGAGAACGAATCCGTAGAGGGTATAGCCCTATTTAATGATAGCGGGGAACTGCTTGAAAACCAGCTCGCGCTTAACGAAGCCTCCGTTATACAAATTTGCGCATGTATAACACAACTAAAGTTCGGCTTAGCTAGTGCCCTCCGTATCATGCAGGGCTTTGTTCTCCAAACAAATGAATACACCATACTTACAGTCGTAAACAACGACATGCTGATACTTTTACAGGTAACAAAAGGCCATAGTCTTAACAATGTTCACGAGAAAGTCAGGTCTCAGCTTGGCATCATGGATTCATCCGCGGGTAAGCCTAGGCTAATTCTGCCAACACGAAACATGGATGCAACTCAGCAGCAAA
>CAYNLE010000010.1:10968-38551 GCA_964397975.1 uncultured Verrucomicrobiales bacterium
CAACAACCAGCAGCTGCTCAACAACCTTCAAACTTAACATCTTGGAGCTCATTCCACAAAACACTTACTAGCTTACTAAAACCAATCGCGCCTAAAGCGATCGCCAATAAAATGGTCGACAGCGCAGCTGCTGAATTAGGTATTGAAAAAAGTGATAGTGACATTCCTATCGAAACAGCGCTCTCTATAGGGGCAACCGTGGTAAATAGCATCCCTAATGCCAGCCGCCGCAAGCTTATCCAAAAGGAATACGACATCATAATCAAACAATACCGCTAAAGGAATTATAATCTAAAAACAACAATTACATCTCATTGTGAAAAAACAAACTTTAATATCTACACTCCTAGTCTGGCTCCTACTACAGGCTACCGGCTATTCCGCAGAAGCAGCCGCTCCAACTATCTCTAAGGTAGACCAGGTCTTCCTCTTCATCTCAGCAGCACTCGTATTCCTCATGCAGGCAGGCTTCTGTCTTGTGGAGATGGGTTTCTCACGTTCTAAGAACGCGATTAACATTGTTATGAAAAACGCCTGTGACATGTCAGCAGGAACTATCGGCTTTTTCCTCATTGGCTTTAGCCTTATGTTTGGCTGGTCTCAGGGTGGCTTTGTTGGTCTAGGCAACTTTGGCTTCAGTGACAGCTTCGGGGGGGATCATGTTATCTGGTTCTTCTTCCTCTTCCAGGTGATGTTCGCAGCTACTACAGTAACCATTTCATCAGGTGCTATGGCAGAGAGAACTTACTTCCCTGGATATGTTATCTATGCAGCAGTTGCCTGTGCCGTTGTTTACCCACTTCTCGGCCACTGGGTCTGGGGAGGAGGAAGCGAATCATTCGGCTTCGGTGGTGGTCAAGGCTGGTTAGCAGCTAAAGGCTTCAGCGACTTCGCTGGATCTACTGTAGTTCACGCTATGGGTGGTGCATTCGCACTCGCTGGTATCATCGTTATCGGACCACGCCGTGGGCGCTTCCTAGCAGACGGTTCGGAAAGAATTTTTGCAGGTCACAACATCCCACTTGGTGCACTCGGTATGTTCCTCCTCTTTTTCGGCTGGTTCGGCTTTAACTGTGGATCTGCTATTACTGTAGGAGAAAACATTGGCCAGATCGCAGTAAACACACTTATTGCAGGCGCTGCAGGTCTCATATCTGGTATGATTTTCCACTGGTTACTCAAAGGCTGGGCAGACCCTGAGTCTGCTATTAATGGTGCACTCGGCGGTCTCGTTTCTGTCACTGCTTGTTGTAACGTTATTGCTCCATGGGCCGCGATCGTTATTGGCCTGATCGCCGGCTTAATCACCGTTCTAGGTGGTAAGATCCTCCTTAAGTTTAAGCTCGATGACGCTGTAGGTGCTATTCCTGTTCACCTCATGTGTGGTATCTTCGGAACCATCTGTGTTAGTTTATTTAACCAGGCAGAGCCGTTTAAGAACCTTTCAATTCAAGTTCTAGGTGCGTTCATCATCCCTGTAGCAGCATTCTGTATTATCTGGGTGATCTTCATGATCATTGATAAGACTATTGGTCTACGTGCTTCAGAAGAAGCACAGGAGCAAGGGCTTGACTTCGCTGAGCACTCAGCTGCGGCTTACCCTGACTTCGCTACTAACGACGAAGATTAATAAAAATCAAATACTGCTGGATTTAGCATAGGCTAGGCGTATAATGCGTCCATGGACACAACCTATGCAAATCCTTACACTGTAGCTGCTCAGCCTGTAGAGGCTCGAGCAGCTTTTATACGTAAGACCTACACACATTTAGCCGGTGCTGTAGCTGTTTTCGCACTTTTAGAGGCTATATTGCTCAATATTCCAGGTATTGATAAAATGGTATTCAGTATACTGGGAGCTAGTTCATATAGCTGGTTACTTATTCTTGGTGGCTTTATGTTTGTTTCTCATCTTGCCAATAAATGGGCAATGAGCTCTACCAGCATGAGCACCCAATACATGGGACTCGGTGTCTACGTCGTAGCTGAAGCTCTTTTATTCTTACCATTACTGTTAATGGCTCAGCGCATGACTGGTGACAGCACCCTCATCGTTAAAGCTGGCGGTGTTACAGCGATTCTATTCCTAGCGCTTACCCTTATTGTATTCACCACGAAAAAAGATTTCTCGTTCCTCGGCGGCATGCTCAAGGTCGTAGGCCTTATAGCCATCGGGCTTATTGTGGTATCAATCTTCTTCCCTGGTTTCGGTACTCTAGGCCTATGGTTCTCAGTCGCTATGGTTGTATTCGCAGCTGGATCAATCCTCTATAATACAAGTAATATCATTCACCATTACCAGACGACTCAATATGTGGCTGCTGCATTAGGCCTCTTCGCCAGCGTGGCATTACTATTCTGGTATGTCTTACGTATCTTCATGTCTCGCGACTAACTTTCTATAAGTAACTTATCATTTAAAAACGGCCTACTTCTCACGGAGTAGGCCGTTTTTTATAGAGAACAAGAACCCCTACCATCTCTGCATAAATATTATGCACATAACAAACTCGCTCTATCGTAAAAGTTGCCCATATTAAAAATACAGATGAGTCAGGGGCAAGCAACGCAAAGTCGGCAACAGCTAGAGAAAAACATCCGTATCTTTGTCTGGTTCCGTGTGCTTTTTAACGCCCGGTTTTACTACCCTATCTTCGCCGTATTCTTCACTGATCTAGGACTGACTACATCTCAATTTTTGTGGCTAAATGGAGTATGGGCTATCACCATCGTCATCGCTGAAGTTCCTTCTGGAGTATTAGCTGACCTTATTAGCCGACGCAAACTCGTCATTTTCTCTGCCGTTAGCATGGCCGCTGAGATGCTATTACTTATCCTAGCTCCAGCTCAGGCAGGCTGGTGGCTCTTCTCGCTTTGCCTCGCTAACCGAGTCCTTAGTGGCTTAGCTGAAGCCGCAGCTAGCGGTGCCGATGAAGCACTAGCATATGACTCCCTCAAACAACTAGATTCAGATAAAAACGTCACAGAAAAGAAATGGGACGATACCTTAGTCCGCACGATACGCTGGAGAGCCGTAGGCAGTATGGTTGCCATGCTATTAGGCGGCTTCGTCTTTGACCACCAACAGATGACTGCCATCTTCGGAGACTTCCCCCGCATCATCAGCCTTAAGCTCCCTATCATCCTCTGCTTCATCTCAGCCCTCGTCTGTATTTTTCTAGCCCTCAAACTTACTGACCCAAACGGGCAATCACCTAAGACAACGACGAATCTACGCTCTCTCAGTCACGGGATATTCAGTGCCTGTAAATGGGTTTTACACTCCACGACCATAGCCCCCATTATCATAGCTGCCGTTCTCATCGATTCAGCTGCACGCACATTCGCCACCTTGCTAAGCGCCTATATGCGTTGGATAGACTTACCCGAATATAGCTTCGGTATAATAGGTGCCGCCATGTCACTCTCCAGTTGGATCGTGCCACTTTATGCTAAATCGCTTGTACAAAAATTCTCCGCTACAAGCAACATGCTCATCGTAGGAGCTATCGCTATACTCGGACTAACTGGCATCTCGTTCTTAAAAGGTCCATTGGGAATTTCAGCGGCGTTTATCAGCATGATGACACTGAGCCATTTAGGTTTTTTAGTAAGCCGTTACATCAATAAAGAAGCTCCATCGGAACAGCGGGCGTCGATACTCAGCGTCAAGAACCTGGCTCTAAACTTAGGCTACGGAGCCTTTTCATTCCTCTACGCCCTGAGACTTAAAAACATCGATTTTGGCGATGGGCTATCGACTATGCCCATCTATCTCCTGATCGGAATGAGTCTCTGGCTCGCCTTAAGCCGTCTCTTTTTTAGAACTCAAAAAACTAAGAGCTAATAGCACAGCGCTCCCCAGGAAAAGACAAAGCCAAGGCTTCAGCCCTATAGCTAAACCACCATAACCTATCAGCAAAGTAACGCCAGCTGACAGTAGAGCATACGGTAACTGAGTCATGACATGCTCACGCGGGCTCACACCGCAGGCGAAAGCACTAACAATCGTAGTATCACTAAACGGGCTACAATGGTCACCAAAAACTGCACCACTAAACACGGCACCAATAACTGCCGACAGCATCACAGGATCACCTATCTCTACATCTAAATAGGCAGGTAAAGCGATCGGCATTAGTAACGCCATCGTCCCCCATGAACTACCTGTCATAAAACTAATCAGCGCTCCTGTAATAAATACAGCGGCCGGAAACAACGCAAGACTCGTAGCCGAGCCTACAGTGTCAGAAATAAACTGAGCCGTTCCAAGCTCCTTTATCACACTACCAAATGTCCATGCCATAATAAGGATCAACAAAGGTGAAAGCATACTCGCCGCCCCGTCACGCACAGCTCCACTCAATTCTTCTTTTCTAGTTTGAGGAAACATCCAGTAAGCCACCAATAACGCAGTCAGACTACCCAAGGTAAGAGCATAAGGACCTGCGCTACCGCTAAAGGCTGCTGTAAGCTTATCTATAGAAACAGGTAAGAGGGGGGACGTTTCCCATAGGTAAAATAAAGAAACAATACTAACCGCTAATACAATAACCGGTATCAATGCCGCTTTAATAGATGCTGGCTTAGTGCTTCCTGTATCTTCTGAAGCCATTGAAGTTTTAAATTTTCCAGCCTTAGCTACTGAGGACTTCATCGCACCAATATCCCAGCGCCGCCAGATCACGATAATCACAAGCACAATGGTAAACACACAATAAAAATTCTGAGTTATCGACCTCAGAAATAACTCATATACAGAAGCATCAATCCCTCTCCCCTCGATTGCCTGCTGAATCAAACTCAACTGCGTAGCGATCCATGTGGATATAAATGCAATACAAGCAACCGAGCTACTCGTGCTATCGACAATGTATGCCATCTTCGCCCTCGCAACACCTAACTGATCAGCTAAAGGCTGAGTAATACGACCGACAAGTAAACTGTTAGCTAAGCCATCAAAGAAACAAATAAAGCCCATAAGCCCTGTCGCAGCCTCAAGCTTCCTACGAGCTTGGTCTTCACCTTTATGACCAGTGGACATAAACTTTTTAATTAGAGACTCAAAGCCGCCACCGCGCTCAATCACCACCGTGAACGCTCCTAAAATAAGAGTAAACAGGATAGCGCCAATACGCCAAGAGCCCTGCATAGAGGAGAAAAAATGTTCGGATACCAAGCTTTTAATTGCAGCCCCAAGATCTCCCTGAAACAGGAATAAACAACCAGCCAGACTACCCATCAGCAAACCGACTACAGCCTGACGCGTCACTAAGATCACCCCCAGAGCCACTACCGCCGGCAGAAGAGATGAAATAGACGAAGGCAACGAAAGCGCAGACAACGCCCAAATAACTATCAAACTCAGCAAGATAAAAACATACGCTGAACCAGATCCCTGAAAAAATTTACGTAATGAGGAACTCACCGCTAAATAATGACACTCTCACTGTAATTCTCCATTCTTTTTTCTTAAAGATAAGCTACAGTCCCCTCAACTGAAAGGCATAGCCATATGAAAGATTTTACACATATTGATAATAACAACCAACCAGGCATGGTAGACGTTTCACAGAAAGACCGCACGAAACGCACAGCCTCTGCCCAGAGCTTAGTGGAAGTCGGCACAGAGGTTATGGCACTACTTAGCGATGGTGAGATTCAGAGTAAAAAAGGCCCAGTATTTCACACTGCTATTATCGCAGGCACGATGGCCGCTAAAAAAACAGCCGACCTCATCCCCTTCTGCCACCCGCTACCACTGGATGACTGTAAAATAGAAATCGTAGCCTCTGACAGTAAAACAATCAGCATCATCTGCACCTGTATCACGACCGCGCGGACAGGTATCGAGATGGAAGCTCTTGCTGGAGCCTCAGGTGCAGCACTAACTCTCTACGATATGTGCAAAGCAGTCAGTAAGGACATGCGCATCCTCGAGACAAAGCTGCTAAGTAAAACAGGCGGTAAGTCAGACTACTCAGCATCATGAATGGACTCCTCCTCATAGGTGGTAAATCATCACGCATGGGAACGGATAAGGCCGAGCTCGTCATACGTGATGGCATGAGCCAAAAGCAGCGCGGACTAAAACTCCTCAGCACCTTCTGTGAAAATGTCTACCTATCTACTAGCGAAGCACTAAGCACTAGTGAACCCCATATCAGTGACCGCTTCGGAGCGATAGGGCCTCTCGGAGCGATAGCCTCTGCTCAGCAGTCGCAGCCGAACACAGCATGGCTCGTGCTAGCATGTGACCTACCCATGATAGAAGAGGTACATCTCCAAAACCTTATTGACGCACGAAATGAACAGAAAGATGCCGTTTACTACAAAAGCGCCAGCGATCAAAACCCTGAACCCTTATGCGCTATATGGGAAGCTTGCTCAGCTCAACACGTCACTACTGCCATCAAAAATGGAAGCTACTGCCCAAGAGATTTATTAAAAAAACTAAACGGGCACTCTCTAGAGCCCCTCGATCTATGGTCCCTAGCAAACACGAATACCCCTGAAGACCTCATAGAAATAAAAACCCGTATCAATGGGGAGGTAAGTAAAAAGGAAATCACCCTCACCTACTTCGCCCAACTTCGAGAGCTCATCCAGAAAGACTCAGAGCAGCACATAACAGAGTCTGTTAGCCCTGCGGGAGTATTCGAAGAAATACGAAAAAAACATACTCTCCAGCTCAAACGACGCGGTATGATGGTCGCCATTAATGGAGAATTTAGCGACTGGTCACATCCGCTAAAAGCTGGAGACGAGCTCGTATTCATACCACCAGTAGCCGGAGGCTAAACACTCACCTACTTTTTATGTTTCAACTAAGTAACAAAATCATCGACCCCAGAGAACTCTGTGAAGCCGTTCGCGACGATGCCGCAGGAGGGTTTTCCTCATTCGAAGGCTGGGTTAGAAATCATCACCAAGGCCGTGATGTAGTATCACTCGAATACGAAGCCTACCCAACCTTAGCTAAAAAAGAAGGAACCCGTATTCTAACAGAGGTCTTGAACAGACACGACATCATCGCGGCTCGCTGCGTCCACCGCGTTGGTCATCTAGCTATAGGCGACATCGCGATCGCCATCGCAGTAAGCGCCGCACATAGAGATTCTGCATTTGCCGCATGCCGTGACATTATCGACTCCATCAAGTCCACTGTACCTATCTGGAAAAAAGAGCACTACCCAGATGGCAGCAGTATCTGGGTAAAATGTCATAACTGCGCAAAACACCACCAGCACGAATCAAGCGCCGACTAGCCATTGCACACCCTAGAGAATTTCTTTTTTCTGCCTTGCTAAACTTCTCAACCATGATTATTGTCTGATTTATGTAGCTGTGCTTGTCACAGCTATAACACTTTCTCATCTGAGTTAGTACTCTCTTGAAAGGTTATCGTGCTCATGGCAAATCAGGAGATTCAGTAGAACATGGCACTTAATAAAAACGAATATGAATATATATGTAGGAAACCTATCTTATGGTCTTGATGATAACGATGTGCAGCAGCTCTTTTCAGAGTATGGCACAGTTTCAAGCGCTAAAATCATCCAGGACAGAGATACAGACCGCTCAAAAGGCTTTGGCTTTGTTGACATGCCATCAGATGAAGAAGCTCAAAAAGCAATCGAAGGACTTAACGGACAAGAGGTAGACGGAAGAAATCTCACAGTTAACGAGGCACGCCCTCGTGAAGAGCGTCCTCCTAGACGTGACAATAAGTGGTAATCTCTCCACTTCTTTAAAGAAAATTTCACCCACTTCTCGTGTTACATACAGAGAAGTGGGTTTTTTTTGCCTGTAATCTTTGCTCCTATACTCAATAGGCCCATCTATGGATAAGAGCAAATAGGCTCATTAGCTGGTAACTTGACTTGTCATCAGACAACTACTAATCTCACCGCATGCAGCCGAACCAGTTCATGGATGCTATCCAATCCGTCGTATCAAAAGATAAGCGGTATGATATAGAAGCCTACTTCACGCTTAAAGAAGCTCTCGACTTCACCGTTAAAAAAGCGGCTGAAGAGAACGGTGGCAAACAC
This sequence comes from uncultured Verrucomicrobiales bacterium, assembly GCA_964397975.1. Lineage (GTDB taxonomy): Bacteria > Verrucomicrobiota > Verrucomicrobiia > Verrucomicrobiales > Akkermansiaceae > Oceaniferula. The sequence continues at coordinate 19,023 of CAYNLE010000010.1, forward strand.
CGGCACGTATCAGCTAAAGAACTAACTATTGGATTCCGCAACTTCATGCTCGAGAACTACGGGCCCATGAGCAGCACGCTTGTCACAGAGTGGGGTATGCAGACTACGCTCGATATAGGAAACATGGTCTTCCTCCTTATCGATGAAGGTATCTTCGGAAAACAAGACTCAGATGAGCTCAAGGAATTTGATAATGTTTTCCACCTTATCGATGAACTCGACAGACCCTTTCTCCCTGAAAAGCTAACAACTTAAAGGCTACACCTAACTCTGAAGCCTCAGCTCTATCTCCTGAACAGCCCACTGTGCATGTTCTGAAATAAGAGGACAGCTGTCACTAGCCGCTATTTTTAAAGCTGGTAAATCAACCTTACCACCGACATTACCGAGTGCCACACAGACATTCCTAACAAACCTATTACGCTTAATCCGTTTAATAGGAGATTTAGCAAAAAGAGTACGGAAACTATCATCATCCAGCGCTAAGAAATCACGAAGTTCATACTTAAAAACTGACTCTCGTGCGTGAAAACGCGACTCTCGACTCACCTTAGCAAAGCGATTCCACGGGCAAACATCCAGGCAGGTATCACACCCATAGATCCTGTCACCTATCTGCTTACGAAACTCAAGAGGTATAGGCCCTAAGTTTTCTATCGTTAAATAGGATATACATTTCCGAGCGTCCATTCGGTGAGGTTCCGTAATTGCATTCGTAGGGCAGAAATCCATACAGCGTGTGCACTTCCCACAATGATCACCAAACGGTTGGTCTGGCGGTAAGTCCAGCGTCGTAATTAATTCAGCTAGGAAAAACCAAGTCCCCAGATCTTTATGAATCTGCACACATGATTTGCCATTCCAACCTAAGCCAGAATCCGTCGCAAAATCTCGCTCTAACACAGGTCCAGTATCGGTATAAAAACGCTGAGTGCCACCCATATCCTGCATCGCTAAGTTAAACTCTTTCAGCTTCTCATCGATCACGTCGTGATAATCATCATTCCACGCATACTTCGCTATTCGGTAGTTCTTATCTGGATCTTCTTTCCCAGGATAATAATTTAGAGCAAGACTAACAACGGAAAAGGCACCTTCTACGACTAAACCTGGATCGATACGCCTTTCCACATTCCGTTCAAGCCACTTCATATCACCAGCGCAGCCATCAGCTAACCACTTACGATATGCATCTGCGTGCGTCGCTTTTTTTGCTCTCGAAATACGGCAGTCATCAAAGCCCAAGCTCTTCGCTATTAACTTCACATTACCTTTAGCTACATCCCCTACATAGATCATGCCTTTTTAGAAAATAGAGATTTAGCCGACAAAACACCAAACCAGATCGCCACCACCAGCAACCCTCCAGCTTCATTTCCAGCAGGATTATTTTCATTAAATAAAACACCACTACCAGAGTCCACAAATTGAAACCTAACAATAGAAGCAACTAATGTAGATAGACTGAGCGACACTAAAAACTGTGGAGGAATAGTAAACTTACAGCTAACCAATGAAAGCAAACTACTAATAACATACAACCCGACCCAAACATACCATGACTCAGTTTGATACTGATCCAGATCATTTAACTGCACGTAAGCAAAACATGCAAAGATGATCGTCATTATAATGCAGGCAATGCGCATAGTAAGATCCTAATTCTATTAATATCTGATGTCGAGGCTATCTAGAGCTGCCTGAACAATCTTCTCTGATACTTTCAACTTCCGCTGAGCATTTGGTGAGAACTCAGTAACTCGCCACTCCATCAGCAGCCAACCACAATCCCAGAGCTGTGCCATATCTGGAGACTTCTTCCATAAATCAAACCATGGTTCCCAGTATTTATCGATACGGTAGCGCTTCTCGTCATCCTTTACCTGAGGTAAACTCTCCAAGCGCTGCAAACGAACCTCCATCGCCTCAAAGTAACGTCGATAACTCTTCATCCGCACATAACCAGCACGCCAAACAAAACGATCACCTAGTAACCATTGTATTTCCTCAGAAATATCTTCAGCCACCACGCCAAGGTGACGGTCACCTTGGTGAGTATCGACCCAGCTCTGAACACGGCGGTAGATATCTAGAGTAGACTCAAGCGATTCAGAAAGCTGATAAGCTGACTCATAAAGCTCACCCTTGGCTTTAGCTGCCGCTGTATCAAAGTCTTCAGCGTTTCGTGGTAAACTCTTCTTAGTCAGCAGCATTGCCCCTTCACAAGAAACACCTAACATATCACTCAGCATCGCCCCTGCGTCCGAGGTAAGCTCCGGCAGCATCACTTTTGTCATCATCCCCACTGGAAGCTTTTTCTCTACATAGCTCACCTGAGCCTGCTCTTGGATTTTCAGCAGTCTAATACAGCCAGCCCTGTGGCTATCGTTAGCCTCCTCTTTACTGAGGTAAGCTCTCATACCCACAGCATCACCTTCATCCACAAGCGCAGGGAAAACACCGTCATCAGTAACAGATGGGATTTCACCGAAGTCCCAGCCCTCCCCGCCTGTCATTTCCCACTCTTCATTAACTATAGATTCTCGCTTCTCACGAATTGCGCCGGCTAATTGATCCTGTATCGACTGCACACTATTCGCCACACAGAGCTCTTCCCCCTCATCACTAAAAACCTTTATTTTAGCATGAAGATGATCTGGCACTCTACTAAGGTCAAACATGGCAGCATCGATAATATGCCCGCACCGCTTTGATAAATAATCCGCCAGCTCAACCTCTAGAAACCGGCTCGGCTCCCAGCCACTCCATTCTTCTACAAACTGCTGCGCAGCATCTCTAGCAGGTGAACATACCTGCCTCATGTTCTTAGGAAGAGCACGGATCAGTGAATAAACTCTCTCTTCTAACATACCGGGAACTAACCACGATGGCAAAAACTCTGGAAGTAAATCCAGCTCAGATAATGCTATCTCATAGACCAGCCCATCCTCTGATGACTCTGCACTATCCACATAGCTTACATGAAAAGAGCTTTCTCCATGCCAGACCATATCAGGGAAATCATTAAGATCTTCTATCTCACCCCATACACAATCTGCTACCTTAAGCATTAGCAGTTCTTCATTATCACCTGTCGTTCTCCACTTTTGGAATGCTTTTGCAGTGCAAATATTCTCAGGAATTTTTTCGAGGAAAAAGTCATAAACAGCCTCCTCTGACCATAAGCCCCCTGCCCTTCTCAATTTATGCTCTGCACTCTCTACTTCGACACGAATCTGAGCGAGCCGATCCATAAACTTACCTCTTGTCCTCAGCCCTTCACCTAAGATGGCATCTCTGACAAATACCTCATGAGCTTCTTTGGGATTAACTCGACCGTAGAAAACACGTCGACCATCGACAATTTTCACCCCACCACAAAGCACCGTTTCTTTTCCATAGACTGAACCCTGACGTTCATCCCAGCGTGGCGAGTGGTAACGATGACGACAGAGATGAGGCACTATTTCTTCAATCCAGCGAACATCAATCTTTGCCACCTTTCTAGCCCACACTCTCGACGTTTCGACCAGCTCATATGCTAATAGCCACTCTGGCTTTTTTTTGCCAAATAATCCAGAGCCAGGGAAGATAGCAAACTCACGGCCACCTGTGCTGCGGTATGTTCTTTTCTCCTTATCCCAAAAACCAAACTGAAGCGGAATACCCGCCATGATCGAACGATGAATAGCGTCTTCATCTCCCCACTGTGAGCGCTCCGTAGGAAGAGGCTCTGTTTTCACTTTCAGTGTTTCCCTAACGACTTTACCCAATTCATTAACTACCTCATCCCACTCTATGATACGGCGGTAGCTAAGGTAGTTAGCTTTACAATATTTGCGGAGCTGGTTCCGCTTGAAGCGACGCTTTTCTCTATAAGTATTCACTGCTGACCAGATATGGAGCAGTGTGGTAAAATCAGAGTCTTCGTCATTAAATTTCACATGTGCTTGGTCTGCCTCTGTTTGTTTTTCCTGTGGGCGCTCACGCACATCCATTACACTCATTCCACCCACGACCACTAAGACAGCACCTAACACACCACGTTCAGAAGCCTCTATCAACATTCGTCCGAGACGAGGATCCAGAGGCAGTCTTGATAAGATACGTCCTATCTGTGTTAGAGCTTCACCCTCATCAATAGCCCCCACCTCAGCTAACGTGCGGTGACCTTCACTAATCGCTCGAGCTGATGGAGGACTTAAAAATGGAAATTGACGCACATCAGGAAGCCTCAATGACTTCATCCTAAGTATCACTCCAGAGAGTGAACTCCTCCTAATCTCTGGATCTGTATATTCATCCGCTAGCTCTAGGACTTCCTCACTATACAGCTTTAAGCAAACCCCATCTCTAACACGACCACACCGACCCCGTCTCTGCCGAGCACTAGCCTGACTGATTTGTTCAATCTGCAAGCGCTGAATTTGCTTAGCAGGATTCCAGCGGCTAACACGAGCCTGCCCTGTATCGATAACGTAAACTATCCCTGGGATTGTCACTGATGTCTCGGCAACATTCGTCGCCAACACAACCCTTCTGTTAGGATTGTTTGTATTAAAAACTCTCTGCTGTTCATCTAAGCCCAGCCTCGCGAATAAGGGTAAAATTTCTGTATTATGATACTTCTGACCTTCCAGAACATCGGCACACTCGCGGATCTCACGCTCACCTGGCAGGAAAATCAACACATCACCATCACGGTCATAATCTGTCACCCACTGTAACCCTCTCGAAACGTGTTTGGTAAGATCCTCCCCGTCCGTAGCTGGTGGTAAAAAGTGATCTTCCACAGGGAATGTCCTACCCTCTACCATCACAATAGGCGCTCCGCTAAAATACTCTGAGAACATTCCAGCATCCAGCGTAGCTGAGCTAACTACAATGCGAAGATCCTTCCTGCGAGTAATCAGATTCTTCAGGTAACCCAGTACAAAATCAATATTAAGACTACGCTCATGTGCCTCATCGATGATCAAGGCATCATACTGACGCAGCTCTCGGTCTCGCTGAGTTTCAGCGAGAAGAATACCATCTGTCATAAACTTAATCGCAGTATCCTTTTTTACATTTTCTACAAAACGAACCTGATAACCCACCTTTTCTCCTACGGCGGTGTCCATCTCACTAGCGACACGTTTTGCCACTGATGCCGCAGCTAGACGGCGAGGCTGTGTACAGCCGACTCTACCCTTCCCTCCTAACTCACAGCATAACTCATACGCCATCTTAGGAAGCTGAGTCGTCTTACCACTACCTGTTTCACCAACTACGATAATGACCTGGTGCTGACGCATAGCCTCCATAATCTCGTCGTGACGTCTTGCCACTGGGAGGTCTGGATATTTAATCTGAGGTTTAATAGGAGTATCTGACACGCAACGATCAAACCAAGGAGTAAAGGACTTGCCAAGTATCATGACATAATATCCGCTCAGAAACGGGACTTTTTCTTGATTCTTAGCAACTCAGTCATATCACTAGCTACATGCAGACACTGAGCCAACTGAATGAAGCGTTTCCCGTTAATGATGAAGTCACTTTTTCAGAGCTCGCGAATGACTATCCAGCGGTAAGTGTCTGTAACCAATACGCTTCTGCAAAAATAGCACTGCATGGAGCACACTTGATTGATTATACCCCACACGACCACCAGCCTATTATATTCACCAGTAAGGCTGCTATTTACAAAAAAGGGAAAGCCATCCGCGGCGGTATACCCATCTGCTGGCCATGGTTTAATGCTCACCCATCTGACCAATCAAAGCCATCACACGGCTACGCACGGACTAGCATGTGGAGCTTAGATAAAGTGACCTCTCACAAGACTGGCACGACGCTCGACTTCAGTCTCCCCCCAGCTGCTGACAGCGGACTATCTGCCACACTTCAGATTCACATCGGCAAATCACTCTCGATGACACTCACTACATCGAATGACGGGGCTCAACCAGAAACATACAGCGAGGCGCTACACTCTTATTTTCACACCGAAGACACGGAGAGCACTCTCGTCCACGGTTTAGATAAAGCGAGCTACATCGATACCGTAGGTGAGGAAAAAACTCATATACAAAACGGCGCTGTTAGTTTCCCAGGAGAAGTCGACCGCATTTATCACAGTGACGCCACAGTAACCATCGATGATATGAAAAGAGAGCGCATCATCGCCATTTCAAAAGACGGTAGTCATACCACTATCGTATGGAATCCAGGCGAAGAAAAAGGTGCTGCTATGGCTGACCTAGATAACTCTGAGGTGAAAAAATTCGTCTGTGCTGAATCAGCAAATGCACGTGCTCAAAGCATTACACTAGCAGCTGGTAGAAGTCACAGCCTCATGCTAAACATCAAAGTGCTCTAACAAGCAAAAATAAAAACCCTACGCGCTCCAAAGTTAGCGGCGGCAGAACCTCTGGCAAAAACCCAAGTCAGCAGGTCGGAACTTTCAACCTATCTGTGGTGAGCAGTGGTCTTGCTTTAAATAATAGCACCCCTATTCAAGCCTTTCAGATTTGATCTCGTTATCGTTCCTGAGCCAAGTTCAACAGCTCTTCTTGGTCTAGGTGCTTTGGCGCTTTTTACTCGCCGTAAGCTCTAACGAGCAAAAACAAAAAATCTACGCGCTACGAAGTTAGCTGCGGCAGAGCCAATGGCAAAAACAAGTACTGCTGATAAATTATTGTACCCCTGATTCACAGCATAGTATTTACCCACTTCTCCGACTAGGAAACTGATCACAGCCACTAGCATAAAAATGGTAAATTCTTTGATAAAGCCATATCTACCCGGTTGAAAAACAATCATTCTATTCAAATAGAATGCAACGATATTCGATGGCACAGAACATATCAGCATCGCGATCAATAAATGCTTTTGCCTGACATCCGTCGCCTGTTCCTCTGACAGATACTGAGGTGCAGATAACTCAAACAGGAAGTAGCATACCATAAACACAGCTAAGCCAATCAAACCGCAGATCCCAAACTTAAAAATCTGAGCCCACAACGGGCCCTCACTCGTCTTTAGTTGCGCCCAAAACCCACGAGGATGGAGACAAACCTCACCTAAGATAGGTAGGTTTACCGAACGATATGGTAGCGTTTTTTTAGCCATTACTTAGGTAATCAAACAAAAAAACCTTAGCTCGAACAAGCTAAGGCTTTTTATATTATAGAATCGTCAAAAAAGTAATTAAACTTTCATCTCACCATTTGCAGAGCGAAGGCGGATTGTCTTTGTCTCAAGGTCATGATGAGCTTCAACAAAACGAACTGTTTTACTCTTAATTCTCATAAGAACTGAGTGAGTTACAGCCTTAGTCCCAGAGATATTAACACCCTTAAGTACCGGGCTATCACTAATACCAGTCGCACAGAAAATGATGTTATTACCCTTAGCTAGATCTTTTGAACGGAAAATTGTATCAAACTTATCACCCCAGCCAGCATCGATAAGCGACTGTCTCTCTTCCTCGTCTTGCGGCCAGATTTTAGCCTGCTGACCACCACCTAAGCAGCGAAGTCCAGCAGCAGATAATACACCCTCAGGAGCACCACCAATACCTGCGTAAAGGTCAACTTCTGAATCTGGCAATGATGGAGCCATAGCCGCTGTGATGTCACCATCTGCGATCATTCTCAACTTACTTCCTACAGATCTGATCTCGTCTACTATTGCTTGGTTACGAGGACGATCTAAGACCATCACGGTAACGTCTCTTACATTTTTACCCAGAATCTTAGCCGTGCACTTGATCACTTCTGAAATAGGAGCGTCTACACTGATAGGTAATGAAGGGTCTTCCATCCACGCCTTACGAACAGCTTCAGGATATGAAAGCTTCTTAAGGTAAAACGCTGGGATCTCCTGGAGAGCACAGTCCTGACCTTCCTCTGGGATAGCCGCTGCAATACAAGCTATTGAGTTAGGCATCCCTTTAGAAACGTTTGTTGTTCCATCTACAGGATCAAGCGCAACATCAAAGCGAGGGCTTCCCTCTAACCATGTGCCTACCTTTTCACCAATGAATAAACCAGGAGCTTCATCTTTAATACCTTCGCCAATAACGATTTCACCACGAATATCCATGAGGTCAAACATACCTCTAATGGCGTCACAAGCTGCATAATCTGCAGACTCTTTATCACCACGTCCCATCCAGTGCGAACTGTGTAATGCTGCATTTTCTGTAGCACGGAGAAACTCTAGTTCTAATACTCTTTCTTCGTCTTTCATAAAATTTTATATCTGTTTTCTGAGTCAGATTATTTACATATAAGTTCTAATGCTTGATTTACCAGCTAAACTCATGACATTTTTGTAATAAGCGCAACGCTACATTCTGTATTACGACAAAATTACCGCTCACCTTTTTAACTGTATTATATCAGTTTCTCGCCCTTTAGCCAGCTATCCAGCTACTTAAAAAATATTAACGCCTTACTAGACCTTAACCCGTCGTTCTCAAGCCACTAGCAATCGCGTTAACTGAATATTGAAGCGCGTTTAATAACTCAGCTTCAGCAACCTCATCATTAGAAGCTGACGCAATACGCCAATCTTTCAGTAAAGAAATTTGTTGCTGATGAAGTAAACGTAATGGTAATTCACGCATTTCCAAGGTGCGTAGCATACGTGGCCTTCTCTCTGCAAAGCTTGATCCGAATATCTCGTCGATCATGCTACCTGTGCGGTGAAACTCAGATACGATGATATTCTGGAAACGGTCACGAAGCTCTTTATCAGGAACAAGGTCAGCATAAGCATCCATAAGCTCAAGATCAGCACTCACTAAGTTTGTCTCAACGTTCGTTAATAGGTAACGAAGAAACGGCTCCTCATTAATATATTCTGAAAGCTTAGCAAAACCTTCTGGGTTCTCAGCTTTCAGCTTCTCCAGACCACTACCTACACCGAACCAGCCAGGAAGATAATAACGTGCCTGAGTCCAGCTAAATACCCATGGAATAGCCCTTAAGTCATCCAAGCTAGATGCCCCTGTGCGGCTAGCAGGACGTGAGCCGAAACAACCCTTCGCGAGAGCGTCTAGAGGTGTCGCCTGAATGTAAAAGTCCATAAAACCAGGCTCTTCGAGTAATTTTCTGTACGCTTCTCTACTATTCGTAGACAGCCACTGCATGACATCCTGATATGGCTCAGACCCTGGAGTAGAAGCCCCCCCTGCCTTTTGGTTCGCCATAGAAACTCCAGCGACACTCGCCACAAGAAGCTCTAAGTTATACGCCGCAGTAGAACGGTGAGCATACTTACGTGGTATTACCTCACCCTGCTCCGTAATTCTGATTGAACCAGTTAAGCTCCCTGCAGGTAGGGCACGGAGGAACCACTGCACGGGACCAGCACCTCGGCTGATGGTGCCTCCTCTACCGTGGAAAAATTCACAGCGAGCACCCATTTCACTACATGAGCGAGTGATCTCTGCCTGAGCCTTCTGGAGTGACCACTGACCTGAAAGCAGTCCACTGTCCTTTGTGCTGTCACTATAACCCACCATAACAGGCATGTATGGCAGTCCTGATTCAGCCGCTCTGAGGAAATTTTTACCAGATGGTAAAGAAAGGTATTTCTTAATAATATCACCGCCGCGGTCGAGGTCGTCACCGGTCTCGAATAATGGGCTAGCTGGGATAATACTCACCCAGATACCATCTTTCCACTCAGCCATCTGACTCTCACGAGCGAAGAGGTGAACGAGTAAAATATCAGATACCTGACGAGTCATACTAACAACATGCACACCGAAGCTATCAAAACCGTATTTATCAGCGTGAGCGCGTAAAACACCCATACACGCCATTACTTTTCCAGCTTCACTATCAGCATCTGCTGACCATGGCTTAAATGGACGTGGGTTCTGTAACTCACTCATGAGAACCTCCACACGCTTCTCTTCACTCCATGAACCGAAATTCTCTGCGTCTTCAATACCAGCTATAGCTAGCACCTGCTCAGCTGCAGCATCATGAAATGGTGAATTCTGACGAATATCAATCGTCGCTAGATGGAAGCCAAAAACTTCAGCCAAACGGATCAAAGGAAATACTACACTGCGTGCTGCAGTTTCAGCCCCTACCGTGATGAGCGCTGCTTCCATTAACTGCAGGTCTGCTTTGTATTCCGCTACACGCTGGTAAGCGACCGATGGATTCGCCTTACTATCTAATTTCTCACGCATGAGGTAAGTTAGACAGCGCCATGGCTCCAGAGCATTAATCTTCGCAATACGCTCCCCCTGAGCTCCTAATTCATTTTCCAGTTCCTGAATACGCTCGGTTAAAGCAGCCGGAACCTTTTCAGCTGGAGGCGATAGAGTAAGAACATCAGCCACACTCTTCAGCTCACGCTCATGAATGCGCAACGCGTGCTTACGTAAACGGCGGAGAGTATCCTCCGTTACATCAGCTGTTACTAGTGGGTGACCATCTCTATCACCACCTACCCATGTGCCGAAGCGTAACTGAGGATAAGCAGATGCTTCACGAAGCTTTGCTACATCCCAGCCTACTGACTTCCAGGCTGACTCCAGTGAGCTATCCAGCTTTTTGATCACAGTCGGGAAAACCTCACGAAGATAGTAAATCACATTACGAAGCTCACCGAGAATGCTCGGGCGAGATGCATGGATCTCACCAGTATGCCAGAGTGTCTCTAAGCAAACTTTGATAGAGTCCATCACATTTTCTAAACTCGTTGCATCGTCTTTATTAAGATCCCATTTTACCAACTCATTATATAAAGCCAGATGTCTCTCACGCACAGTAGCACGCTTAGACTCAGTAGGGTGCGCAGTCAGGACTGGTGCTACATTCACCTCAGGTAAACGTTTAAGAACTTCATCTTCTGTGAAACCTTGGCTTTTCATCTGAGCTATCACACTACCCCATAGACCCTCTTCAGCCTCTGAACCTAATTCATTACGACGACGATGACGGATCATACGAGACGTGCGCTCTTCCACCATGTTTAAGATCTCAAAGCAAATCGCCTGTAGCTGTGCTACTAATGCAATATCTTTAGGCTTATCTGACTGAGCCGAAATTTCCTTATCGCGCCACGGAATACTAGTTCCCAGCACGCGGTCATCTCCTAGAACATCGCCCAACATATTCATCAGCTTCTCGAGCCTTGTTTCTAGTTCTTGAAAACCCTCACGGCAGTAATCCTCGTTAGCGCTGCGAATTTCTTGTGAAGAGGTCGGTTCAGGATGGTTGTTCGAAGTCATTAAAATAATTGGTGTCTAATCCGCACATTGCCTAATCAGTAATCAAGAGTCCAGTCTATATAAAAATGGCTCTGTCATAGAAAACAGAAAACCTCCACCCCCTTAGAAAAAGCCCTTACATTTATAATAGTAAAAATGTAATTATTCTATAGTGTATCGTTTTGTTGTGATTGAACTTTGGAACCAAGCTATTTTACCATACAATTTACCCTTAACTGTAGTAGTAGGTTTATTCGCCCTATACTGGATCATCTGCATACTCGGTATAGTGGGCGTGGAGACCTTTGACATCGATTTAGATACCGATGTCGACCTAGACACCGGCTCAGCATCGGAATCAAATCTACCTTCATTTCTAGAATCTTCACTTCGCTTCATTAATGCAGCTGATGTGCCTCTATTCGCGGTTCTATCAATTCTATCAACGTGCATGTGGGTCATCTCCATATTCGCAAATTACTACCTCAACCCTGATCAGGGCGACCTCATTGGTATAGGAATCTTCACCGGTTCCTTCATCATTTCAGTCATTTTGGTCAAAATAATAACAACCCCTCTCGTTCCTTTATTTAAAAAAATAAAGGAACACGAGAAGCCAGAACCAGCTGTCGGAGGAACAGCCATTGTCACCTCAAAAGAGGTCGATAACAAATATGGCCAATGCGAACAAAAACGCAGTGCTGGCGCACCCGCTACCCTAACTTGCATTACCTCACAAGAAACACCTATCCCAAGAGGCACTGAAGTTCTCGTCATATCTTATGACAACGATAAAGGAACCTACCTCGTAAAACCTATCTAAAATAATAAACAATCTAATAAATAATACCATGAACAACATAACCTTAGCCTTCGGCTCAAGTCTTCTCTGGACCGCATTTGCCCTCATCCTGCTTGCTATAGTAGGCATTATCATCATCACACTTATGTTCTACCGAAAGGTAGAAAAAGGAACCGCCTTAGTCGTTACCGGAATACCCAAAACAAAAGTCATTTTCAACGGTGGCACCGTCATCCCTGTACTTAACCGTGCTGAGTTAATGGACATCTCAGTTAAACGTATCGAACTCGATAGAACTGGTAAAAATGGTTTGATTTGTAAGGACAACATGCGTGCTGATATCAAAGTAGCTTTCTTCGTTCGTGTAAACAATATCGAAGAAGACGTTCTCCGCGTTGCAGAATCAATCGGCTGTGACCGTGCATCATCTGAGTCAGAGATCCGCGCATTATTTGACGCTAAATTTTCTGAAGCCCTTAAGACAGTGGGTAAAAAATTCGACTTCATTCAGCTTTATGAAGAGCGTGATACATTCAGAGACGAAATGCTTAAAGTTATCGGAACTGACCTTAACGGTTTCGTACTCGATGATGCGGCGATCGATTACTTAGAGCAAACTCCACTAGAATCACTCGATCCTGATAATATTCTGGATTCTGAAGGTATTAAGAAAATCCATCACCTCACAGCTGAACAGGCCAAGCTATCTAATAACATTCAGCGCGATAAAGAAAAAGTCCTTAAGCAACAAGACGTGGAAGCCCGTGAAGCTATTCTAGAGCTAGAGCGTCAGCTTGCAGAAACAGAAGCTAAACAAGAGCGTGAGGTCAAAGTAGTCCAAGCCCGTGAAGCTGCCGACACTCTCAAAGTAGAGGAAGAAGAGCGCCAGAAGTCTGAGCAGGCCCGCATTTCTGCTGAAGAGGAAATCGAAATCTCAGAAGAAAACAAACAACGTCAGGTGCTAGTAGCACAAAGAAATAAAGAGCGCACCGATGGCGTCGAGCTAGAGCGTGTGAAGCGTGATCAGCAGCTTGAGGAAATCGAACGTGAACGCCTCACTGAGATCAAATCAATCGAGAAAGACAAAGCGGTTGAAGTTCAGAAAAAGGAAATCCAAGACGTTATCAAAGAACGTGTCGCTGTTGAGAAAACAGTGGTGATCGAGCAAGAGAAAATCAAGGACACCGAAGCTTTCGCTGGTGCAGACCGTGAGAAGCAGGTGAAAGTCACTCTCGCAGAAGCGCAAGCACAAGAAGTTCTCATAGAAGAAATCAAACGTGCCGAAGCAGTAAAAGAAGCGGCCCAACTCAAAGCTGATCAGGAACTCTATGAAACTGTGAAAGCTGCTGAAGCTGATAAACAAGCTGCAGAGCTTCACGCTGAGGAAGTCGTCATCGCTGCTGATGCTAATCAAATAGCCGCAGACAAAAATGCAAGTGCTCAGAAAATGCTCGCTGAAGCAACTGCGAAGGAAGCCGCAGCCATCGGAATGGGTGAAGCCGACGTCATGCGTGCTAAAGGTGAAGCTGATGCTAGTGCTATCGAACAGAAAGCTGCCGCTATGAAACTCTTTGAAGAAGCTGGTCAGGAGCACGAGGAATTCAAACTTGAGCTTGATAAAGAGAAAGCTGTCGAGCTCGCTGAGATCGACGTCCAACGCCAGATTGCAGAGCAGCAAGCTATCGTGGTCGGTGAAGCTCTTAAGTCAGCTAACATTGACATCGTCGGTGGTGAAACTCAGTTCTTTGATCGTATCACAAATGCGATCACTACGGGTAAAACAGTCGACCGCACAGTTAATAACAGCCGTGTATTAGGCGACGTTAAAGAAACATTCTTCAACGGAGATCCAGAATACTACAAGCAGCAGATGGCTAAATGGATAGATGAATACGGCTTCGCTACTGAGGACATCAAAAACCTCTCTGTAGGAGCTCTGTTAGGATCGATGATCAAAAAATCAGACGGTGAGAACAAAGACAAGTTAGTCGATTTCCTCAACACAGCCGAACGCTTCAACATTAAAGACAAACCAGCGAGTGATTTCCTAGGCTAACGAATCCATTTTCTACCACGGATAGCACAGATTATACGGATCTTTAAAACATGAGCTTACTCTATAAAGAGGATACCTATGAGATTATTGGCGCATTTTATGATGTATACAATGAACTAGGTTCAGGCTTTTTAGAGGCAGTTTATCAAGAAGCTCTATCGATAGAGTTGAAAAAACGTAATGTGCCATTCGTGGAGCAACCAAAGCTAGAAATACGATACAAAGGTGAGTTATTAAATCAGCACTACCAGCCTGATATGGTAGCTCACTCTAAAATCATCATCGAACTAAAAGCAGCTTCCTCAATAGTCGATGCTCATCGTTCCCAACTCCATAATTACCTCAAAGCCACGTCATTCAAATTAGGCTTTCTGGTAAACTTCGGAGACTCAAAAAACTTAACTTTCGAGCGAATCGTTCGTTAGCAAAATCCGATTCCACAACCTTAGCAAAAGATCCGTAAAATCGGTGCTATCCGTGGTCAAAAAAATCAAGTAATCCATGTCAGATCAACAACAACTAGAAGGCGGTTCCTACGAGGTAATCCGTGGTCGTATGGAAAAGCAGGGTGCTATCTTACGAGAGCGCATCGAACAGCTCAACGGTGCCCGTAAGGACATCTTCGGAGCTATCGATCCTGCACTCATCGCCACCGAGCGTATCAGCACAGAGCATAACTGCGTGTCTCGCGATATGGTCTCGATCGGATCTAACCGATTTCTATTTGGCTACAATATTCAGTTTGGTCTAAAGCAAACTACAGAGGCCGCTGACGTTTTTTCAATCTACGACTACGACCCTGAGAAACACACCTTTACTAAGGTGAACGCCGCAGAAGCCTTTGGTGAAAAGTTCGCGGAAGAGTTTCATTATATCTATAAGTATTACAAGCAAACGAGCTTTGTAAAATTCCTCATGCAGGGGCCGAATCTCTACATGGGAATGCGGATAGGTAAGGGCATCGATGACATCAAAACTTTCAAGTGGCTCATTAATGGTGACGGATCGTTAGAGTATCTAGGCAACCGTTTTGACCACGAATACAAGTTCCCTCCTCAGCAGGAATTCGAATGGAAGCGTGCCCACCGTGACATGCAGCGCTCAGGTGAGCACCCACACGTTTCCATCGAAGATAAAATCTTTGTAGAAACAGTAGGCGGCGACCTAACAATTAAGATAGAAGACAACACGGACAGCGGCAAAGGTATCTATGAAGAAGATGTCACCGACGTCGACCAAACTCTGGACGATGCCGAGATCCTCTACTCCACCGTAGGCCCACTTATTCTTTTAAAAATCCTTCCCTATAGGGAGGAAGATTTCCGCTACCTGGTTTTCAATGAAAAAACTCAAGATGTTCACCGTCTCGATGCCATCGGTCAATCCTGCGTTCTACTACCAGATGACCATGGACTCATTTTTGCCAATGGCTATCTACTCCTCAGTGGCGAAACAAAAATCTTTGACCATGGGATCGATGACATGCGCTTTGAAAAGCGTATCGCTAGCGCCAATGGTGAAGACACGCTCTTTGTCTTTTATAATCGCAGCAGTGGTGACTACGTCCTACTCTCCTATAACCTCATCGAGAGAAATGTAGAAACACCTATCATCTGTAGTGGTTACTCACTTTTCCCTGATGGTAAACTACTCTACTTCCGCTCAGAAGATGAAGCTCAGAAGCACCATGTCGTCCAGGTCTGGCAAACCCCTTATCTTAATGAGGAGTATAGCTCTGCTGCTGCCAGTGAAACCGACTCATTACTCTTTAAAATAGGTAATTCAGACATCGTTCGCTGTATGGCAGAGTGTCGTGAAGTCCTCAATCTGTTAGCGAAAGAAGACTCTTATGCCGGGCTATACATTGACCTAGTTAAAAAGACCAGCGACATCAACGACGCCTACTTCTGGCTCAGTAAAAGCGAAACCTATCTACTTAATGAGCCGCTACACGAAATCCATGGCGCAGCGAACTCCGCGATTGATGAATTCGATAAAGTTGTCCGTTTACGCCAGTCCACCAAGGAGCAAACCACGGCGACTCAAAAAACCGTTACAGACCTCCTACGTGACATCGAGTATTCTCCTGCTGATGACATCCAAGGCTTCGTTCACCAGCTCACTAGCTTACGCACTCTACGGGGCGACATTATAGGTCTACGTGACCTCCGCTATATCGATCTCGACATCGTAAGCAAGCTAGAGGAGGAAACTGTTGAAGCTACCGAATCGGTCTCAAACAAGACAGTCGACTTCCTACTCACAGAAACAGCGCTCGATCCATACCGAGATGCCGTTAATGAACAAAAGGCTAACATCGCAAGGCTCACAAAGGTTACCGAAGCTGATGACACGAAGGAAGCTATCGATCAAGCAGGTGCTGAACTTGAGATGCTGATCGATGTTGTTAGTAATCTTAAGATAGAAGACGCTACTCAGACGACGGTCATCATTGAAAACATTTCCAGCATCTACTCTACCCTCAATGCGGTCAGAGCTGAGCTTAAAAACAAACGTCAATCTCTCGCTAAAGCTGAAGGGTCAGCCCAGTTCGGAGCTCAGATCAAGCTACTAGGGCAAGCTATCGTTAACTTCCTAGACCTCTGTGATGCACCTGAAAAGTGCGAAGAATACCTCACCAAGGTCATGGTGCAGATCGAGGAACTTGAAGGTAGATTTGCTGAATTTGACGAATACGCAGAGCAGCTCTCCGTGAAACGCGAGGAGGTGTATGAAGCCTTTGAAACACGTAAAAGCTCTCTTGTAGAAAAGCGTAATAAACGTGCCACGAATTTGGTGAAATCTGCCGAGCGTGTGCTGTCAGGTATCCGTAATCGGGCCTCCAGTTTCCAGGAAATTAACGAGATCAATGGCTACTTTGCCGGCGATCTGATGATTGCTAAGGTTCGTGATATCATCGAGCAGCTTGATGAATTAGGCGACTCCGTGAAGGCGGCAGACATTCAGACTCAGCTGAAAACGCTGAAGGAAGATACTGTGCGTCAGCTGAAGGATCGCAAGGAGCTCTTTGTAGGTGGTGAGAATATTATCAAGTTTGGTAAACATCATTTCTCAGTTAATACACAGGAGCTTGAGCTATCCATCGTCCAGCGCGATGAAAAGATGTGCTTCCACCTTGCGGGCACCGATTTCTTTGAGCCCATTACAGACGCTGACTTCCTTGCCACTAAGTCTATTTGGAAACAGGAAATCATCTCAGAAAACAAAGACGTCTACCGCGCCGAATACCTTGCCTACCAGTTCCTCCTCTCCATCGACGGTAAAGCCGGAGCCGACTCCACACCGATCACCGATCACGGATCACTGGACACTCTTCAAAAGTTCGCCGCCGAGCGTTACACAGAAGGTTACACAAAGGGTGTCCATGATCACGATGCTCACCTTATCCTACAGTCCCTCATCCCCATCCATCAGCAGATAGGGCTACTCAGATATAACCCAGCCGTCCGCGCCGCAGCACTCCTCTTCTGGCACCACTGGACCTCTGACACTAAAGCCACACTCACCACCCAGCTAAGTAATCACGCCGTCATGCGTAAGAAAGGCTTCGATTCAACAGGGAACAATGATGAAAACTCTTACTCAGAAAATACTTACCTCACCGAGCTCCAAAACGCTCTCTCAGAAAGCCCACTACTCACTGATCACGGCTCACTGATCACCCAGTCCTCCCTCTACCTCTATGATCAGCTCAGCTCTGGAAGCGACTTCGTCATCTCCACCGATGCTGATACCATCATTAAGAAATTCCAGCAGACACTCACCGCCAAGCGTGCTCAGACAGACTACGATGACTCCATCTCCGAGCTCACTGGCTATGCTAAATACCAGACCATTCTAGACTGGCTATCTGCCACCAGCCAGCTTCCTAAGAATCAACTCGTAGAAGCGGCCGCTCACCTCACCTGTGAAACATACCATCCTCTCGCAGTTCTCCACCTAGAGACCACGGCGGAGATCTCTGGACTTCTCGGCTCTCACCGTATCCTAGAGGAGGGCACATATCACCTCCAGTATAACGCCTTCATTGATAAACTTCGCCATTTCTCACAAGAAGAAGTCGCTGTTTTCAAAGCCTATCAAAATCTTAAGCACGAGCTCACAGAGCATAAACGAGAAGACATGCGCCTAGGTGATTTCCAAGCACGTGTGATGTCCTCATTCGTCAGAAATAAACTGCTCAATGACGTCTATCTACCAATGATCGGTGATAACCTCGCTAAGCAGATGGGAACCGCCGGCTCTGACACACGGACGGATCGCATGGGGCTCCTCCTTCTTATCTCGCCTCCAGGTTATGGTAAGACGACGCTGATGGAATATGTAGCGGATCGACTAGGCCTCACATTTATGAAAATCAATGGTCCTGCGATAGGTCACGCTGTGACATCGCTCGATCCCAATGACGCTCCTAACGCCTCAGCGCGTGAGGAGGTAGAGAAGCTGAATCTCGCCCTAGAAATGGGCGATAACGTCATGCTGTATCTCGATGATATTCAGCACTGTAATCCTGAGTTTCTCCAGAAATTTATCTCACTCTGTGATGGTCAGCGTAAGATCGAGGGTGTCTATAATGGCAAAGCCCGCACCTATGACCTACGTGGTAAAAAAGTCTCAGTCGTCATGGCGGGTAACCCTTACACCGAGAGTGGTGGCAAGTTCCAGATCCCCGACATGTTGGCGAACCGAGCCGATACCTATAACCTTGGCGACATCATCGGCGGCCACGCAGAGGTTTTCAAAGCCTCCTATGTGGAAAACTGCCTCACCTCAAACAGTGTGCTTTCTAAACTAGCGTCTCGCTCGCAGAAAGATGTGTATGCCGTAATGCAAATTGCCACCTCTGGTAGTCAGGAGGGCGTCGACTTCGAGGGCAACTACACCGCTTCAGAGATCGATGAATTTGTTAAAACCACCAAACACCTCTACACCGTGCGCGATACCATATTACGCGTGAACCTGCAGTATATTGAATCCGCAGCACAGGAAGACACCTACCGCACCGAACCCGCATTTAAGCTTCAGGGATCTTATCGAAACATGGGTCGCATCGCAGAGAAAATCCTCCCAATGATGACCCACGAGGAAGTCCGCGCCCTCATCATCGACCACTACGAGAACGAGTCCCAGACCCTAACAACCGGCGCCGAAGCCAACCTTCTCAAGTTTAAGGAAATGGAAAACATCCTCACCGATGAGGAAGCCGACCGTTGGGCTCAAATCAAAAAAGACTTTAACAAAAATAAACTCATGGGAGGCGCAGGAGAAAACGACCCCGTCGCCCGCGTAGTAGCCCAGCTCAGCCAGTTTAACGACGGCCTATCAAGCATCACAGAAGGCATCACAGCAGCCAGCACCAGCTACGCAAAACCCCAGTCACTAGCTAATGAAACCATCAGCCAGCTAGAAAAAATCATCACCGCCCT
>CAYNLE010000011.1:0-13546 GCA_964397975.1 uncultured Verrucomicrobiales bacterium
ACACGCCAACCCCATTCGGGTCAGGCATGAATGGCACTAAGTTAAGCTTTATTTCCCTTGTTTCTATTACGATGAGTAACCTCTTTCATTTCATGTCTCGGAGCGGTTAAAAGCTGGTAGTTTTTAGGTCTTCGTTTAACGCATCTGAGCTCTTGCCTACCTGGTCTCAGCCGGACTTCATTATCAGCTATGGCGTCATAAAGTGCTGAGAGAATACGGAACCTTTCTTGTTTGCTTAACTTAGTCTAGAGCGCCTCAGAACATCCGAACTTTTCGCTCAGTATTCCAGAATAGGTAAAAGTGAACTTTCCACCTCAATCAGTTTGAGAGAGTCCGCTTAACTTACTGATAATCTGGCCTCTGAGGTGAAGCCAAATGAAGTTTGAGAGATCTGAAAACTCGCTGTGTCCCCGTAACAGTGGGGAATAAAAGAGGCTAAATGTCTACTGAATATTTAGCCTCTCAAAAAATGGCGGACCCGGAGGGATTCGAACCCTCGATACCATCTCTGGTATACTCCCTTAGCAGGGGAGCGCTTTCGACCACTCAGCCACAGGTCCTTAATCATGTGCTATTAGTCGACGGGCGAAGTTGAACCATATTGATGAGCTGGAGTCAAGAGGTGATAGTTAAGTTTTTGAAAATTATTTTTAACATAGGGTATATGTATATGACGAATGACATATTTAGGTGATTTGAAAATTGTCAAATGAGGCCTTTTCAAGCTAGGTTCTCGCCATGCACCAAAATAAAAGTCGTAAGACATGTATTATTTGTACTCTAGGGCCAGCAACAGACTCTGATGAAATGCTCGAAAAGCTTATAGTAGCAGGCACAGATGTATTTCGTTTGAATATGAGTCACGGTCAACATGACTGGGTGCGTGATGTTGTTCCGCGTATTCGTTCTATAGCGAAGCGTTTAGGTAAACACTCTGGTGTATTATTAGATCTTCAGGGACCTTCTATTCGTACAGGTGATCTTGATGAATCTTTTGAGTTGAAAAAGGGAGATACTGTTGAGTTTAGAAAACAAGATGCTGAGGCTCAGATACCTATTTCTACGACGGTTAATTATGGCGGTTTGATGGATGATGTGAGGGCGGGTAATAGTTTGATTGTTGATAATGGTAACTTGATTATGAAAATTAAGTCCTGTCATGGTGACCGTATCGTATGTGAAGTTTTAACGGATGGTCCTCTAGGTAGTAGAAGACATATTAACTTACCGGGAACACGTTTAAATTTACCTGCTTTGACTGAGAAAGATCATGGCGATCTAAAGGTGGCATGTGAATGTAAAGTGGACTTCATAGCGGGCTCATTTGTTCGTGACGCGGCTCATGTGCGTGAACTTAGAGATACGATGAAGGAGTATGGTGGCGATGCGAACATTATCTCTAAAATCGAAGATCAAGAGGCGGTTAAAAACATTGATGATATTATTGAGGAGACAGATATAATTATGGTCGCGCGTGGCGATTTGGGTATTGAAGTCAATGTGGAGGAGCTGCCGATTATTCAGCGTAAAATAGTCAAATCATGTCTAGCTAATAATACGAGGGTGATCGTGGCGACACATATGCTAGAGTCTATGATTACTAACCCGCTCCCTACGAGGGCAGAGGTCACGGATGTTTCTAATGCTGTATTCGAGGAGGCTGACTCAGTGATGCTTAGTGGTGAAACTAGTGTGGGTAAATATCCTGTGGAATGTGTTAACATTCTAGATCGTATCGCTCGCCGTATCGAAAGCACAGGTGGTCACGGGCTAGCTGTAGAGCCTATGCTTATTTCTGATAGACATAAGGCGATGAAGTCAGCTGTAGATCTGGCTGACTCGATTGATAACGCCCGTATTGTGGTGTTTACCCGCCGTGGGGTGATGCCTATTCTAACAGCGATGTTGAGGCCTCATTCTACGATTCATGCTTTCGCTCCAGATGATGAGACTTGCCGTAAGGTTAACTTTGCTAGGGGGGTAGTAGCTCGTCAGATTGACTTCGAAGGTGGTCAGGATTTCACTATTCCACGTGCTATTAAGACATTACGTGACGAGCATGCTGTAGAGCCAGGGACACCTCTAGTGGTGATGACTGATATGCTGCTTAATGGCACTGTAGTAGATTCCGTATTACTATTACGCGCTTAACATATGGTTGAGTCGAGCCATTCAAACTCTTTTATACCTGAGCCAAATCAATTAGCTGGTAAGTTGTTTCTCAGCTTTATTGGTATATTTTTAATTTTGTTAGGTGGGGTATTTGAGTGGCTTTTAGTTCGTAGTTATCAAAATGCAAAAGCTACTAGGCAGTGGCCTGAAGTAGAGGCTGTGATCATAGAAAGTGGGGTGAGAGAGAGGCAGATTACAGGTTCTCCTTCTGAATATAGTTTGCAGCTACTCTATGAGTATTCCTTTGAAGGGCATGATCTTTCGTCGGATAGGCTGACTCCACGTGGTATAAAGTGGTCTAAGAAAGAGGAAAAGATCGAGCAGCGGGTGGCTGACTATACGGTAGGGTCTGTTCACTCTGCTTGGGTGAATCCTGAACAAAGTGATTTTGCTATTTTAAAGCATGATACTAAAGCCGCTGGCTACACGGTCTGGTTTCCAGCTCTGATTATAGTCGGAGGTGTGGGAATGGTGATAGGCGCTTTTAAAAAGAGAAAAAGCCCTAGTTAATGCTAGGCTAAAGCCTTTATTTTTTAGCCTGGAGGCCAGGTAAGCTTTCTACCTGCTAGAATGTGAATGTGCAGGTGAGGAACTGTTTCACCACCATCTGGACCGTTATTGATGACGGTGCGAAAACCTGCGTCTAGGTTTTCTTGTTCAGCGATTTTTTTGATAGTTCTCATGAGGTGCCCTAGTAGTTCTAGGTCCTCCGCTGTAGATTCAGCAATGCGGGGGATGTGCTTTTTAGGGACGAGTAGAAGATGAGTAGGTGCTTGCGGGCTAATGTCATGAAAACAGATACAGAACTCATCTTCATAGATAATATTAGCTGGGATCTCACGGTCAGCTATTTGTTGAAAGAGTGTTTTCATATATTGTTAGCAGGCTGTTACGAGGTTCTTCTGGTGGTGGTTTTCTATGAACGAAATAATTTCCTGATGTAGAGATTTACAGCTGTTAGTCCATCGAGAGCTGTTTTTAAGGATTTTTACACAGTCTTCACTGTGGGTGAAATTAATAGTTTCGACTCCGTGAGTGCGTAGATCCTCTATTTCATCATGTAGTTCATTAAAGAAGGCTAGTTCAAAGCCGTTTCCTGCGCGCTGAGCAAAGTCTTTAAGCGAGATAGTGATAGGGGGGGCTAGTAAGGGAAGGGCGTCTGCCATAGCTTCTAGTCCTACCCGTTTTAACATATTACATATACGTGCGTGGATAGTTTCGATAGATACGATACTAAGTGCGCATTTGTTTTCCAAATAATGTAATATTCCGTTAATAAGTTCGTCTATAAAAGGGAGGTCACGATTCTCCTCCGTGTTAGAGGCGCGGGTGAGCGACTCTCTAATCCACTGGGTATCATAGCCGGTGACTTGCTGCTTTCCTACTTGTAGGACAGGGCGGTTAGCGATGAAGCTGATCATAAAGGTTCTGGTTTGAAATGCTATACGTTAGAGTTTAAGCAATTATTATTTAAAGAGTTTACGTTGATAGGGGTCGTTAGTGGAGCGCCGCTCGAGTGTCTGGATTTCACGAATGAACTCACCGACATCTTCAAACTGACGGTATACAGATACGTAGCGAACGTAAGCTACAGGGTCTATTTCACGTAGCTTGGTCATAACCTTAGGGCCGATACTGCTGGAGGGGACTTCTGCTGTATGGTCTTTGTGAAGCTCGAGCAGAATTTCGTCTACTGCTCGATCGAGGCGTTCGACTGTGACCGGGCGTTTTTCACAAGCTTTGACGAGACCTCGATAGATTTTTTCTCTATTGAGGGCTTCCCGAGTTCCGTCACGTTTAATGACTTGGAGCTCCGTGCGCTCGATTTGCTCATATGTGGTGTAGCGGTAGTCGCATGCGAGACAGATGCGACGTCTGCGGGTGGATGTACCATCCTTCGACATTCTTGAGTCGAGAACTTTATCCTTGAGAGATCCACATTGAATACAGCGCATAGCGAAATAGTAGTTAAGACGGTTAAGTCATGTGTAAACTACTATGGCATATGTGGTAGTATCAAAGAGAAAATCATACTATATTTAGTAAGAAAGCATGATCTTTCTGATATGTAGACTATAGTTTTTAAAAAGCGGTAACCTTTCTGGCTACCGCTGTGTGAAGGAGGGTATTTTTTTAAAAAAGGCTTACTCAGCTAATTCGATCGTAATTTTGCCATTTTGCACTTTGAGGGTTTTAATACCTTTTCCTAACTCGTTTTTACTGGGGTTTATACCTAGGTTAGAGAGTAGGTTTTCACCTTTAAGCTCGGCTAGCCAAGCATTGGGTAAGGAGACACCCCAGACGGTAAGGTCATCGAGTATGATGGCAGGATTGTTATTTTCATCAGTGAGCTCAAAGCGAGCTTTGGCTTTGAGCTTACGGCCACCTACTACAGGGATGTCCGAATCGAGATCTGTCGCTATACGGGCATGGATGGCGTCGGTGGCGAGTTCGAGGCGAATTTTGTCACCAAGATTGGTGTTATGGTGAAAAAGGGCGTTGATTTCACGTTCACTAAGTTCGATGATTTTAGCTCCTTTGTCGTAGGTGCGTTCTTGTACCTGCTCGATCTTTTGGTTCAGTTGCTGTTGTTCAGCGGCAGCTAGAATGACTGGTTTGATAGGGCGGTTTACCCAGAAATAGATGCCAGCACTAATTACGAGGACTAAGGCGATAAGTATTAAGAAAATATACCTTTTTTTGATACCTGATCGTTTTTCAACGATGGCCGTTTGGGGGATTTCAGCTGTATTTGTTACCATGATTTATAACTATTGTTGTGATATATAGATGTATTATAATCTACATATAGTGAATAGCGATTATGGAAATAATACCAGTTTGTAAAGGGGGCTAGAGTCTGGGGACTGTAGTTTGTAGAATTTTAGTATCCGCATTAGCAGTAATGGGAGCTGTATTACGAGGTAGTAGTATCGAGTCACCAGCGGTATGTTTTTGGCCGTTTTCTGACTCTAGTTCACCAGATATGACTGTGATTATAGAGAATCTCTCTGGGTCAGGGTTTCCGATACTGGTGCGCGCCGTCAGAGCGATGTTATCGACATGAAAGTGTTGGCACTGAGCAATACTTTGACCATCAGGCTGATCCATACCAGGCGTGTAGTCGCAGAAATCAATACATTTCATAGATTCTTCTATATGTAGTTCCCTTAGCTTTCCATCTAGGCCTTTTCTGTTCCAGTCGAATACACGGTAGGTCGTGTCGGAGTTTTGTTGGATCTCGTAGATGACTAAGCCAGCTCCGATGGCGTGTAGCCTACCAGACTGGATTAATATACTTTCACCTGATTTAGGTGTTAGAGAATGGGTGAGTTGGTCAACACTACCGTTTTTAATGGCTTGGTGAAATACATCTTTTGTCACGTTATCTTTTAATCCAACGTGTAGTTTAGCATCTTGATCCGCGTGGGCTATATACCACATTTCGGTTTTGGGTTCACCGTTGAGTTCGTCTGCATATTGGGCAGATGGGTGGACTTGTAGAGACAGGTCAGCGGAAGCATCAAGGATTTTAATAAGTAGAGGGAAGCGCTCTACTTGCTCGAAGCCGCTACCAAAAATTTCTTCACGGTGTTTACTCCATAATTCATGAATGGTTTTTCCTTTATGGATACCATGGCTAACGATCGATACGTCGTCGGATCTATCAGATATGTCCCAAGATTCGCCGATGGGCTCATTATTACTCGGTAGTTTACGCGAGTATAATTTCTCTAACATTCGGCCGCCCCAAACACGTTTTTTATAGATAGGAGAAAAACAGATTACAGGCATCGGTGTGAATATTATAACGTAGATTAGTTAAGGTGCCTATGATTTATTGTGAAAATAATTGGCATCTCTTAGATATATCGATTAATGAAGTGTTATGAACTCAGAGGCGTGGATAGAGGCAAAAGGTATAGCGCATGGCTATACGGTGGGCAAAAAACGTGTGGAGGTATTACACGGTATTGATTTAACCATTGCGAAGGGTGAGAAAATTTTTCTCTGTGGACCTAGTGGAGCAGGGAAGACGACGCTGATGTATATACTAGCAGGGTTAGAGAAACCTGATGCTGGAGACGTTTCATTAGACGGTGTAAATATGTACGCTCTTTCACGTAAAAAGCAGGCAGAGATCCGTAATCAGAGGATGTCTTATATTTTCCAAAACTATTACCTGATGCCCGAGCTTACTGCATTAGAAAATGTGATGGTTCCGGCGATGATAGGTGGGCAGGATTTATCCGAAGGTGCTATGAGGTCATTAGAAAGAGTCGGCTTGAAGGATAGAATGGATCACTTACCGGCTGAGCTTAGTGGTGGGGAACAACAGCGAGTAGCTATTGCTAGAGCATTAGTAAACTCACCCGAGATTATCTTTGCCGATGAGCCGACTGGAAACTTGGATTCGAAGAATGGGGCGCAGGTTATGGAAATGCTATTAACTTTAGCAAATGAAGACGGTGCAACACTGGTTGTTGTTACTCATGATGAGAGTTTAGCGGCTCTTGGTAATCGTAAATTAGTTATCAGAGACGGGGCTGTTTCAGAGGATGTAGTTATAAATGAGTCTTTTGCTTAAAAAAGCTGTGTTCAAGACCTTGGTTTCATGCTTTAAACCACCAAGAAATTTTTAGTTTATTACGAATATAATGAGTGACTCCCAAAAAATCTGGTTAGACGGTAAGCTTCTCGATAAGGCTGATGCCGTGATCTCTGTTTTTGATCATGGTTTATTATATGGAGACGGTATCTTTGAAGGTATTCGTTTTTATAATAGTCGTGTGTTCCGTCTAGAAGACCATATTGAGCGTCTATTCCTGTCGGCTCGTGCTATTTTATTAAAGATGCCATGGACTGAAGAGGAGGTTTGTCAGATTGTATGTGATACGATTAAGGCAAATGGTCTAACCGACGGTTATGTGAGACTGGTAGTAACTCGTGGTAGTGGTGGCTTAGGTCTTAACCCTTATTTATGTGAAAAGCCATCGATGTTCTGTATTGCGGCTTCGATCCAGTTATACCCAGAAGAGCACTATGAGAATGGACTTGAGCTGATTACATGTTCTACGCGCCGCCCTAGTCATGCAACACTGAGTCCACAGGTGAAGTCTCTGAACTACCTCAATAATATCATGGCGAAAGTTGAGTGTATTAAAGCAGGTGTAATGGAGGGACTTATGCTTAATGAGCAGGGCACAGTAGCTGAATGCACAGGTGACACTGTTTTCATCGTTAAAAAGGGCGTGATTTTGACTCCGAGGATTTCAGATGGAGCGCTTGACGGTATTACACGTGCTGTTATTTTTGATTTATGCGAAAACGTTGGGATCCCGATTGTTGAGCAGACGATCACTCGATACGATATCTATACGGCAGATGAGTGTTTCCTTACTGGCACAGCCGCCGAGGTTATCCCTGTTGTTAAAGTAGACGACCGTGAAATAGGTTCAGGTGAGCCAGGTGAGATATTCCGTGAGTTGCTAGCAGCATTCAGAGAAGAAGCCGCTACGAATGGCACTGCTTACTAAGTGGGTTACTTGCTCCCTTGGCGGGGGCTATTTTAGGTCAAAAGTTCTTTATCACTTGCCATATAGGTAGGTGATCTGAGAGGTTATTACTATGGCTGTCAAAGGAGCAATTGAAAGGTATCGTGTTAATAAAAAGGGGTCTTTTAAGTTAAAGGATTACACCACATCAGATAATTCTTTTTTTAAACATGGAGGGAAGGGTGAGCATAGCACCTACCTAGACGAATTAACATCTGAGCTGAAAGAACTGCAAAATCAGCTATACGCACAGGGCAAGCACCGTGTGTTAGTTGTTATCCAAGCTATGGATACAGGTGGGAAAGATGGCACTGTTAAAAGTGTATTTTGTAAAGTTGACCCTCAGGGGATTCACGTAGAACCCTTTAAAAAACCGAGCGAAGAGGAATTAGCTCATGATTTTTTATGGAGGGTTCATTCTAAGGTTCCTAGGAATGGTCAGATCGTTGTGTTCAACCGGTCACACTACGAAGATATCATAGCGGTAAAAGTTAAAGAGATTTACCCTAAATCTGTCTGGAAACCTCGCTACCAGCATGTGGTTGATTTTGAAAAAATGCTCGCAGAAGAGGGGACAACAATCGTTAAGATTTTCCTCAACATCTCTAAGGATGAGCAAAAAGAGCGTCTACAAGCACGACTTGATAATCCAGCCAAACACTGGAAGTTTAACCCTGATGATCTGAAAGACAGAGCATGCTGGGATGAGTTTCAGGAAGCGTATGAAGATGTTATAGAGAAAACAGATAGCGACTTATCCCCGTGGTATATTGTCCCAGCTGATAGTAAGTGGTTCAGAAACCTTGTGGTAACACGTATCATGATCGACACGCTTAAAGGCTTGAATATGCAGTATCCAGAGTCTGACTGGCTAGCAGAAGATATGGAGATAGAGTAAGACTAAAGAGGCTAATGATGTCAGCGTATTCAGATACCTTTGCTCTTACCACAAACGGTAAAGGGACTTATGAAATAACAGATCAAGTTGTAAAAGCGGTTTCCCAATCAGGTATTACAACTGGCACGGTTACCGTTTTTGTACAGCACACCAGTGCGAGCTTAGTTATTATGGAGAATGCTGACCCGAGCGCTCGTTATGATTTAGAGCAATACTTCGATCACCTCGTTCCAGAAAACACACCATACTTCACCCATACGTATGAAGGCGCTGACGATATGCCATCACATATTCGTATGGCACTCACACGCAGTAGCGAGGTGATCCCTGTAATATCAGGGAGAGCAACACTAGGCACGTGGCAGGGCATTTTTCTATTTGAGCACCGTAGAGCCGCTCATACTAGAAGGTTTTCTATTTCTGTGGTGGGAGAATAATTTTTTTTCATAAAAGGTAAACTAACTTGTATTCCAGTTATTTTTTATAATAATACGGCATAATATATGAGAAGATCATTCAACACACGCACAATATATATTACAGTAGCTACTTTATTAACATTTACTTTAATGTCCTGTGAAGACCAACAGGCTATTAAAGAAAATGACTCGTTAAAAAGTCAAATAGCCGAACTAGAGGTTGATCTCGAAGCGGCTCGAAGCAAGCTTGGTAAAGATCCAGGGAAGCAAACGAATGCACTAGAAGAAGTTAGGGCTGCTCTACAGGTTTCACGTCAGGAACTTGCTGTAAATGAAGATGCTATACGCATTATAAAATCTAAGTTAGAGCAGCAGAAAAAAGAGTCGAATGAATATATGTCAACTTACATTCTTCGTTAAGCCAGTAGGATAAATTTTAATTACTTATTATAGATATGTTAGACGGGTTGTTTTCAAGTTCTCGTGGTCCAGGTATTATAGGTGCCTGTTTAGCTTTAGCTGTTGTTGCTGGTTTTGGTTCGCTGATTCATTACGCATCGAATGACTCAGGGGAGTTAACTATTGAGCAACAAATTATTAATAATCAGGAGGCTATAGAGTCTCTTGAAAAGCAGATTGATAATGTAGCAGTCCTCAAGAGGAAACATGCAAAAAACCAATTAGACTATGAGGAGCTTAGGTCTCTTGAGGATATTCATGACAAATGTCTCAAGGATATAGAGTCTGGTAAAACTCTTATCCAGGATATGAAGTCCGAAGGATTAGCGGTGAAAACAAAGTTCGAATCATATAGAGAGAAATACCGTAAACAGGTGCGTAATGACGCTATCGGTGAAGAGCATAAAGAGTTTATTACTACTGACGGTAAAACATATAAAGATGTAACATTTGAAGAAATTTCAGATCTAGATATTAAGATTAAACATAGCAGAGGTAAGGCGACTTATATACCCTATGATGTGTTACCCAAAGAATATGCTGACCGGTTTCAGGTTTCTAATAAAGCTGCTGAAATGCAAGCCGCTATAAGAGAAAAGGAAGCTGCCGAAAATGCTAAAAATGCAGAGCTTAACAATGTTGAAAAAGAGATCAGAGCATTGGAGGCTGGTATAGAGAAAGCAAAAAAAACAATTATCCAAAAAGAAGCAGAGTATAAAGGTTTGAAGCGTAAGGAAAGCGACCTGAGATCTAAAGAGAAGGAGCATAAAAATAAGGCTATTGCATTCAGAGCAAAAGGTAATAGAGGACAGAATTTTGCAAAAGCAAGAAAAGAGGAAGAGAAGGCGGCTCGTATCAATATCTTTGTAAGGAAAGTAGAGCGTGAGGCTGAAGATGCTAATGGTATTATAAGAGCGGCGAAGAAAAAAGTTCCAGCGTCTGAACAAACACTGCGCTCATTAAAAAGAAAACTGAAAAGCTTAAAGAGGCAGCAGGCTCGATAGGCGTAAGAGGCTTTACTAGTTAGTAGCCAGTGTTTTTAAACATTGAGCGACTGCGAAAAAGCCGAAGGTAGCAGTCATATGGGTGCTGCTACCAAAGCCTGAGTTACAGTTGAGTTTATTACTGGCTGTTTCATTACTCCATGGTTTTTGAAGAGAGACTTCACCGTCGCATTGAGGGTAAACTGGTGATTCAGAAGAGAAAACGCAGTCGATGTAGAATTTACGGCCTTTTATTTTTTTGACAGGGTCAGCGCCAACGGGGAATCCGTACTTCTTTCTTAAGTCCACTCTGACCTTGTGCAGGAGGGGGTCTCTGTAGCTACGTGATAGGTCGTCAATTTTGATCTGTAACGGGTCAAGGAGCCCACCCGCACCTCCACAGCTTATGACAGGTATATTCCTTTTACGGCAGCCAGCTAATAGTCTGGCTTTTGATAGGATTTGATCAATAGAATCGATGAGATAATCAAAACCTTGGTCTAAAACCTCCTCTGCGTTTCTTTGGCTAAAGAATGCTTCTATGATCTCTACCTCACAATCCGGATTGATGGATTTGACCCGTTTTGCCATGGCTGCAGTTTTCTGGTGGCCGATCTCTCCATCCATAGCATGGAGTTGTCTGTTTACATTAGTAATGCAAATTTCATCGAGATCGATCATGGTGATATGACCAACCCCTGAGCGAGCTAGAGCCTCTACTGACCACGATCCTATACCACCAACGCCAACGACACATACTCGTGCGTTCTTAAATTTTTCTAAGGCTGACTCCCCGTAGAGTCTAGCAATACCGCCAAAACGATCCATGTAGCTGAGGTGTTAGGTCTGCAGTGTTGTGAAAACTGGTTAGTCGATTTCCGCTCGAGTGTCTCGTGTGAGTAGTTCTTCTAGAGCTACCTCAGCAGACTTGTTTTCGTATAGTATTTCATAGATAGCATCGATGAGAGGGGTGCGTATAGCAGCTTTGTTACCTGCTGCGTAGATTGACTTGGTATTGATGACTCCTTCAGCGACCATACCTAAGTTTGCAATGATATCATCCAGTTGCCCACCTTTGCCTAGTTCTTTACCAACACGGTTATTTCTGGAGTGGCTGGAGTAGCATGTAGCCATGAGATCACCAACGCCAGAGAGCCCCATGAATGTTTCCATACGGCCACCTAGGGCGACGCCTAAGCGGGTCATTTCTGCAAGTCCACGCGTGACTAAGGCTGCTATTGCATTATCACCTAAGCCGATACCTTCAGCTATGCCTGCAGCGATACCAAATAAGTTTTTCATAGCACCGCCAAGCTCGATACCCGCGACATCATCACTAGTATAACAGCGGAAATGACTATTAGAAAAGATCCCCTGTAGTTGTGCTGCGATGGCGGCATTATCTGAGCCGATCACTGCACACGTTGCCAGTGATCTAGCTACTTCTTCAGCGTGGTTTGGTCCTGATAAGACAGCGAGTGGGTTATCAGGAAGATATCTGTGAATAATTTCACTCATTCGCTCGCCAGTGTTATGGGACATGCCTTTAGCGCATGAGACAACGATTGTGTCAGGGCTGATATCGAGTTGGCTCAGAGTATTAGCAGTTTGTTCTGTGGCCTCTGTCGGCACGACAAAGATAACTAGTGGGTATTCACTGGCTTTACTGATGTTCGTGGAGGCGATGATATTTTCTGCAAGAGGGAAGTTAGGGATATAATGCTGATTTGTGTGTGAACTATTAATTTCATCAGCAGTCTCTTGATTTCGCCCAATGATACATACTTCATCGAGTTTTTCAGCGAGGAGGCAGGCGATGGCTGTGCCCCATGACCCTGTTCCTAAAATGGCAGCGCGTGATATCATGATTTCTTTTTTAAAATTTATGCTCGGTGCCGTCTATCAAGTCTTTGATATTAGAGCGGTGTTTCCAGATAGCCAGAACAGCAATAAGAATAGAGAAGATAAAGAGGGGCTTGTTCCATGTTCCGCTAGCGATGTATCCATGTCGATAAGAGCCGTAGATTGCGGTGAATGGGACCGCTGCCGCTGCGCCAATACTGGCTACTGATACATACCTGGTAGTATAAAATAAGATGAGCCAGATAATGAGGATGACGACTACGCCCATAGGCATGATTGCAACGAGAACCCCACCTGAAGTGGCTATTCCTTTACCTCCTTTAAAACCGACCCAGGGTGAGTAATTGTGTCCTAAAATAGCGAATAGGCCAGTGAGAATAATGAGGCTTTGAGCATGCCATGCATCTACCTTTGGAAAAGAGATGGCGAATGGCTCTAATGCTGAGAGAGAGAGCTGAATCTCTTTTCCACTGATTAAAAACAAATTGACGGCGAGCAGGGTAGGTAGAAAACCTTTTAAAAAATCGAGAAGCAGGCAGAGGATACCGTATGGCTTTCCGACAATTCGGAGAACGTTCGTAGCCCCGATATTCCCTGAACCATGTTCACGGATATTGATTCCCTTAGTTTTGGCTATGAGGAGTCCAAATGGGACGGAGCCAGCCAGGAAGGCTGCGATAGGGATTAACCAAAGTAACATAATAATGAGGTGGCTTAATGGAAGTGTAACTAGAAGAATCTTGTTTTGTAGTTAATAATAAAAAAAATCCCGAATTGATTTAGGGTGATCGTTTCTAAAAAATGGCAGGGTAAGAAATGGGAACCAAACTATCGTCTCAGTATTTCCTGTTTTGATAAATACGCCAAGAATGAGCCAAGAATAAAAGACGAAAGAGCCCCATATAAACTTTATTCACTCTTTCAAAGTAATTAAACAGGTTTATATGGGGCTAAAATGGCAGAGGGGGTGGGATTCGAACCCACGGTGCCTTGCGGCACGTCGGTTTTCAAGACCGGTGCATTCGACCACTCTGCCACCCCTCCTTGTTGTTTGTGTAATGAATTAACTAGTGATTGGTCGAAGTCGCTAGCCCACTTGCGCGGCACGGAAGGGGAAGTATTATAGAGGGCTAGCTCTGTCAACATAAATTGAAAATTATCAGTAATAAATCTTTATCTGATGATGCAGCTTCTTAT
>CAYNLE010000011.1:13646-38470 GCA_964397975.1 uncultured Verrucomicrobiales bacterium
ACATAAATTGAAAATTATCAGTAATAAATCTTTATCTGATGATGCAGCTTCTTATAGGGCAACGTCAACGAATCGCAAATATCGATTACTCCTCAGGCACATCATTCCCGATTTAAAAAAGAGGGGGCGCTACAGGGATATGGGCTAAGCTTAGGGCGCCAATTGGGCGTAAAGTCTGAAAGAACAAAAGGCTGCAGTGTTTAAACTGCAGCCTTTTAATTATTCACTTAGAATAAGTGGTGCGCGAGGCGGGAATCGAACCCGCACCCGATTAACTCGGACTAGATCCTTAGTCTAGCGCGTCTACCAATTCCGCCACCCGCGCACAGGTGCCAAACGTAGATAACGTGGTCGGGGGAGGAAGTAGGTGGAACAGGGGGAAAAGGCAAGATAAGATTTAAAGAAAATTAAAAAACTTCAGATGCGATCAGGTGACGTAGCTGTTGGTGGTATTGTTATGAAATACTTTTTAGCGGCCTCGGCGTTTGCGTAGGTATGCTTTGTAGGCTTTTTTTGCTTTGTAGTCTGGGTCTTGGCTAGGGTAGAGGAAGGGGTTGTTTTTCCCATATAGAGACCAAGGGCCACGTGGTATATTAGAAAAACTGACAAATCTCCAGTGAACTTTAGCGTTTGACCTCATACCGAGGTAATCACGTATTGCTGGTGAGATATCGATGCCGGCATTGTTATTTTTTTTGTTTTTAGGTCGGCTATTACCAAAAACATAGTTGTAGTCATCTGTGTGGAATGGGCCGCAGTCTTCCCACTGTGCGTAGCATGTTTTTTTACCGTATATTATTTGCACCCACCGGCCTTTGAGCGATGTTTTCCCTGGTCGTTTATCCGCTCTACGGTGCCACCAGTGAACGAATTTTGGAGCCTCGGGGCGGTGTTGATTGTAACGTTTTGAGTCGTTATATGGGAGGGCTACGTAGAAGGGGTTGAGCTTGGGGATAAAGCTTTTCGGGCGATATTGTATTCTGGCAGCGGGGTTAGGGTCATCAAAGCCACCATAGTTTTTTTGCCATTGGGTGTCCCATGAGCTGGCGTGATTAGGAGTTGGGTTATTTTTAGTGGGGCTTTCGCCAATCCAAAACACGGTAGCTGTGATATTCTGTTTCCAGGGGTAGGTGACATCGAAGGGGTCTCGGTTAGCGCTAGGTGTATTAACCTTTTGGCTATAGGCGTTTTGTATAAGAGATAGGCTTATGCCAATGAGGCAAATTCTTTTAAGCGGTGACATGGTGAGTGACGGCGTTGTTGATGAAATTAAAATTTTCTAATGACAGTAGGTATGCACTGTTTGTCATCATTTTCTGGATGATCTAGTGTGTAGTGTATACCTCTGGATTCCTTTCGGCGCATAGCAGAGTCGACGATGAGTGTTGCTGTGGCTACTAGGTTTCTTAATTCTAAAATATCTGATGTGACTCGGTGTCCCCAGTAGAAGTTACGCACTTCTCTACGTAGGTTACTGAGTCTGTGTGCAGCACGCTCTAGTCTATTACTTGTTCTTACGATGGATACGTAGTCCCACATAAGGCGGCGGATTTCATCCCAGTTATGGTAAATGACGACTTGCTCATCCGGTGGGGCCGTGTCTCCGTATTGCCATAGGGGGATTTCTGGGGCGTGAGGAGCGGCTTTGTTAAGTGGATAGTTTTCTAAAATATCGTGGAAGGCTCTGCGTGCTAGTACGTGACCTTCTAGTAGAGAATTAGAGGCTAGTCGGTTAGCTCCGTGGAGACCTGTGTAGGCGACTTCACCGATGGCGTAGAGTCCACTGATGTCAGTCTTGCCATTGGTATCAGTTACGACACCGCCACACTGATAGTGAGCTGCTGGGACTACAGGGATAGGGGCTTTTTCAGAGTCGTGGCCAAAGGCTAATAAAGTTTTGTATATATGAGGAAAGCGTTCCTGCATGAAGCCTTTTGGTTTATGAGTGACGTCTAGAAAGACACACTGGGCACCTGTTTTTTTAATTTCATGGTCAATGGCTCTGGCTATGATGTCACGTGGTGCGAGTGACTTACGGGAATCATATTTTTCCATGAATTCATTTCCGTCTTGGTCACGGAGTATGCCTCCTTCGCCTCGTATTGCTTCAGAGACTAGGAATGATCTAGCTTCAGCACCTGTGGCTGCAGGGTTGAAAAAACAAGTGGGGTGAAACTGGACGAACTCCATATTGGCTATGTTAGCACCGGCTCTCCATGCCATGGCTACGCCGTCACCCGTTGAGCTATCTGGATTAGTGGTGTAGAGGTAGACTTTTCCACAGCCTCCAGTCGCGAGTATCACGCGGTCAGAGCGAAATGTGAGAACCTCTTTGGTTTGTTCATTTAAAACGTAGGCACCTAGCACGCGGTCTTCTGATGACATGCCGAGCTTACCTGTGGTGATGAGGTCGATGGCGAAATGTTCTTCTATGAGGGTGATGTTACTATGCTCATGTGCTTTTTTGAGAAGAGACTCAGCGATTTCTTTCCCGGTGGTGTCTTTTGAGTGGAGGATCCGTCTGAATGAGTGACCACCTTCCTTTCCTAGAGAGTAGTCGTCTTGATTACTCTTATCAAAGTCCACACCTGACTCTACCAATTCAAGAAGTGTTTGTGCACCTTCTGATAGGATGGTTTCGACGGCGGATGGATCACATAAGCCAGCTCCAGCATCTAGCGTGTCTGCGATGTGGCTTTCTAAGTTATCACCATCTGCACGTAAGCCTTCCGGTAGGACTCCTGCAATGCCTCCTTGGGCCCACGCGGTGTTTGACTCCATAGCTTTACCTTTGGTTAAGATGATTACGGAGCCGTGTTCAGCTGCACGCAGCGCAAAAGAAAGTCCTGCTATACCTGAGCCTATGACAAGGAAGTTACTATTCATTTATGGTGAATACTAAGATAGAGTTGAATGATGTCCAGCTTATGGTTTCTATAGGGGTCAATGAGTAGCGAGGATATGGGTAGTGAGGCAGCGTGGATGCCTAGTGATTATGTATTACAGGTATTAGGTAGCGCTTCAGATGATGCTCTTAGATTATTTCATGGTCGTGGTGGTGTGTATCCTGAGTGGAAGCATATTTCTGTGGATTGGTATAGCCCAGCTGTATTTATTACCCTTTATGAAGACCGTGAAAATAGTGAGGGTTTTATTTTAAAGCTTAGCGAGAAGCTTAAGAGCGAGGGCACAGTGAAGGCTCTTGCTGTACAGAGGAGGTATGAGGATAAATCACCAGTAGAAATCCTCTGGGGAGAGCTGCCAGAGCGTGCGTCAGAGAGTGGTTTGAGCTATATGCTATCTCTGAGTGAAAATCAGAATCATGGTTTTTTTCTAGATATGGAGCCAGGGAGGACATGGTTATCTGAGGTGTCAGAGGGTAAGTCTGTTCTGAATCTTTTTGCGTATACCTGTGCTCTATCCGTCGCCGCAATTAAGGGTGGGGCAGAACGGGTTGTGAACTTAGATCAGAGTAGTCGCTCACTATCTACAGGAAGAGAAAATCACCGTTTAAACTTTGATCAAGCTGGGTGTCGTAGGGTGAGTTATTTATCCCATGATTTATTTAAGTCATGGGGGCGGCTAAAGAGGTTAGGGCCTTTTGATATTATTATATTAGACCCACCTTCACATCAGCCAGGTAGTTTTGTAGTGGAAAAAGATTACCCGCGTATGGTGAGGCGGGTTATCGAGCTGATTAATCGTTCAGAGAATAAGGAGGCGTATATTTTGGCTTGCCTAAATGCTCCTGAATTAGATGAATCTTATGTTAGTGAGCTTTTTGAAAAACATGCTCCTGAGGCAGAGCTTATAAAAAAATTACCCGACCCACAGGGATATGTGGAGTCGGGTGAAGGTGCTGGTTTGAAACGTTTGGTTTATCGTTTCTAGTTACTGAAAGGTCTTAGAATGGAATGTCGTCATTCTGGAGCTCTTCAGGGGAAGGCTCAGTTTCAGCACTCATGCTCTGATTAACCTGTTGGTTATTAGTAGGAGCTTCGCTGCTAGAGATTTTCCAACAGTTGAGGTTTACGTAATATTTCTCTTTGTATTCATTACCACGTATGTCGAAGTTTAGACTGACTTCTTGCCCTACTTGATACTGGTCTAGCCATGAGCATTTATCCTTAATGATCTCGAACTTGATATCCTGAGGGTAATCATTATCTCCTACTGTAACTACGAATTCACGTTTACTAAAACCACTAGGGAATGTCTGTGTATCGTAGATGACTTTGATTTTTCCTTTTGCTTCGTACATGGCAGAAAAGAATCACTAATTAGAAATTATTACGACTGTAAAAACATCCTATATTTTTTATTCGTGTCCATCTTCACAGTTTCCGTAGCAATTATCAACCACACGGGGTGCAACAGTAATAGATGAATAGACGGAATTTTCCTGGATATCTGAAGATAAGGTGGACTGATTACTAGCTAGTGGAGAGAAGAGGAGGGGGTTGGTTGTTAGTGAGTTACTTGCTTTTAAACGGTAAAATGCTCGGTCAGGTAATGGTGACGGGTCAGACCACGTTTGGTTACCGGCAAGACCGTTCAATTGGCCGCTACCACCTAGAGTGAAGTTACTGAGGTCGTCTGAGCGTTGTATTTCATAGAATAGGAACGAGGTAGAAGGCCAAGTAAAGGAACTGGATGTCGGTGATAGTGAGTTGTTCGTAACGCTAGGGTCGAAAAATATTTCCCAGCCAATGTCAACAAGTGCTGCTAGATCTGCGTCTGTAAATACATCATAGTTATTTCCTGTGTCACTTAATACAGGAAGCATGAGGGCCGGACGGAGTATTCCATGGCTTGCGCCAAAAGACCCATAGTGGCTGCTGTTTAGTGCGATGTTAACATTTCCGAAATGGCCTGTGGCAGCTTCTGGGTTGAAGCCAAGGGAGTTGAAAACGTTACTTCCTGTAAAAAGGCCACTCCCGTTAACGAGGTTATTCCAAGAGTCGGCTGTTCCGACACCTAACACATGTCCCATTTCATGAAGGGCTACAGAGACGAATTCGAATCCGGCGTTGTTATCTGTTAATGAGAAATTCCATGTAGTATCTACATCAAATGCTATTGAACCGCCCCAGAGAGAGTAATCTGTTCGTAGTGAGGCTGTATCACTTTCAGCGTCTGTCTGGCCTCTCCCTCGAATACGTGCAAACCATGGTGGGAAACCGCCTGCGCTAAAGCCCCCAGGGCCAGCTCGGCCTAGTATAGATTCCCCAAGGTTTCGTGCACCTACATAAACAATAACGGTATCTTCAGGGACGATTAGATTACTGATCGATTCAGTGAGACCTGTTTCAGGGTGAATGAAATCGGCGCTCCAGGTAGCTTGATTGAATTGAGTGTTATCTATTTCTAAAAGGTTGTCTTGTATAGCATCACCAAAAAACTTGGCGACAGCCTCTATCGCAGCTCTTCTTTCGGTTGTGTTGAAGAAGTTGTTGGTGTCATAGGTGTAATCTATTTTAATCGTCAGAGCAGAAGCGCTTTGTAAGAGGAATAGAAGGGGACCTATAAAATAAAAAATAATCCGCATTAGGTCATACTAATGCAAAACTATTGGTTGAGGCAATATAAAACCCATTTACCATGATAGTAAATGGGTTGTTAAGGTTATTAACTGTATGTTTTACTTGGATAAATATCCGCTTACACCTTCGTGAGTAGCGGACATAGCATCGTCACCTTTTTGCCAGTCCATAGGGCAAACTTCACCGTGTTGCTCGAAATGCTGTAGAGCATCTACTACACGGAGGCACTCTTTGATTGAGCGGCCAAGAGGCATGTCGTTTACGACTTGGTGACGAACAATGCCTTTTTTATCAATAAGAAATAGACCGCGATATGCTACCATTTCACCTTCAACGCTGAGGTTGCCCTCTTCGTCATTGGTGTATTCACCAGCGAGAACGTCGTAGTCATTTGAGATTGTTTTATTGGTGTCAGCTACAATAGGGTAGTTAACGCCCTGGATACCACCTTTGCTTTTAGGCGTCTGTAACCACGCCCAGTGAGAAAACTCAGTGTCTGTAGAGCAACCGACTACGGCTACATCACGTTTTTCAAATTCTTCTAGCTCTTCCTGAAAGCGGTGAAGCTCAGTTGGGCATACAAAAGTGAAGTCTTTTGGGTAGAAAAAGAGAACGACGTATTTTTTATCGATATATTGATCGAGGCTAAAATTATCGATCATTGTTTCAGCTTTAACTGCTTTGGCGTTAAAGTATGGAGCAGGTTTGCCTACTAATACTGACATGGTTATATTGAGTTGTGTTATTGTGTAAAATGAAGAGTTATTCGTTCACGGGGGGTATTTAGGGCAGGGGCTTATTCTTTCAAGTGATTATTTCTTTTTTAATAGAGGAAATAAAACAACATCACGGATGGTAGGTGCTCCTGTAAGCATCATAATGAGTCGGTCAATGCCGATTCCTATACCGCCAGCTGGAGGCATGCCGTTTTCTAGTGTCTCGATGAAGTCTTGATCTACAAGTTGTTCTTCTTCCCCACCAGCTTGGTGCTCGAGGCGCTCACGCTGGACGTCAGGGTCGTTTAGCTCGGAGTAGCCAGGGGAGATTTCCTGACCGTTGATGATAAGTTCGTAAACTTCTACCGTTTTACCGCCAGGGGTTACCTTAGCAAGTGGGACGAGCTCAGATGCTACACGTGTTACGAAACATGGGTCGAAGGTGTGCTCTTCTACTTTCTTTTCAAAAACCTGCTGAACGACTTCGTAGTCTTCCATGCCGTCAGAAAGTTGGACACCTAGTTCACCACATTTTGCACGTCGCTGCTCAGCTGTGATGTCAAAGAAATCGTCACCAGCTACCTCTTTGATAAGGTCGTGATAGTTTGCTCTTTTCCATGGGCGTTGAAGGTTAATAGTGCGAGTTACATTTCCTTCTTCGTCTTTATGTTCTATTTCTAATCCACCGCAGAACTTCTCAGCTAGATGACAGGTCAGCTCTTCTACCATATTCGCCATAGTTTCAAAGTCAGCAAAGGCTTGGTAAGCCTCTAACATAGTGAACTCAGGGTTGTGGCGGCGAGAGATACCCTCGTTACGGAAGTTACGGTTGAGTTCGAAGATACGGGTGAAACCGCCTACCAGTAGTCGCTTAAGAAATAGCTCAGGCGCGATACGAAGGGTGAGATCCATACCGAGTGCATTATGGTAGGTTTCAAATGGCTTAGCAGCGGCACCACCTGCCACGCTCTGTAGCATAGGTGTTTCTACCTCTAAGTAATCTTTTTCATGAAGAAAGCTCCTGATTTCAGCAATCATCTTAGAGCGAGTGAGGAAAACTTCTGCGCTGTGCTCATTCGACATGATGTCGAGGTGGCGCTTACGGTATTTAGTCTCACGGTCAGCTATGCCGTGCCACTTGTCGGGCATTGGGCGTAGAGATTTAGAGAGCACTGTGAGGGAGTTCACCTTTACGGATGGCTCACCTTTACCTGTAGTGAATGTTTCACCTTCGATACCGATCCAGTCACCCATATCAAGAAGTTGATAGGCTGCCCAGTCAGTTTCGCTGACACCTTTTTTATTAATATAAATTTGAATACGGCCTTCGATGTCACCGATGGTGGCGAAGACAGATTTACCCATGTCACGGATTGCAAGGAGTCGACCCGCTATCGTTACTGGTTGTTCGTCAGAGAAATTAGCTTTGAGCTTACCAGGAGTCGTTGTGGTATCGAACTTACCGCCAAATGGATCAATGCCAAGCTCACGAAGTTTAGCAAGCTTCTCACGCCTAACGGCAATAAGTTCTGCTTCGGTCGATTGTGGGGTGTCTTGTTGCTGGTCGCTCATAAGGGCGCGGAGCATAGGAGTGAAATGAATTATTTCAAGAGCGGAAAAATAGAATCAACAAACTATGCAAAGATGTGAGTAAGAATAGATGGACAAATGCAGCAATTATGCCCAGTAACAGTCAGGCTCCTCGAGTGACAGTGATTGTTTAAAAAAATAAATGTATGGCGCGGAAGAAGAAAAATAAACCTGAAGGACCTCCTACCAAAATGGAGGATTTAGCGACGTTGACGAAGGTAAATTTAAATACCTTTGTTCTCGTGACGGCTATTTTTGGTTATTTATTAGCGTCTCGCTATTACCATGGCACATGGGTGAATGATCTGTGGTTACTGGTAAATATGATTATTGGCACAGCGTGCACAGCCTTTGGCTCAGCTGCTTTTAATCAGTTGATCGAGATAGATGAAGACGCTCAGATGGAGCGTACGGCTGATCGGCCATTGCCGGCGAAAAGGATGTCTCCCTTAAATGCTTTTGGAATCGGGTGGGGTTTAGCCGCTTTCGGTATTATTCACCTAGCGGTGACAGTGAATGCCCCAGCAGCCTATTTATCTGCAGCAGCATTAGGCACGTATGTTTTTCTATACACACCTCTGAAGAGGAAAAGTTCTACGAATACGTTATTAGGCGCTGTGCCTGGTGCTATTCCCCCTATGATCGGTTGGGCCGCTATCGCTATGGAAGAGGGGGGGGGCGGTAGCTGGTTAGATGGGCGTAGCTGGTATCTTTTCGCATTTCTGTTCTTATGGCAGATGCCTCACTTTGTAGCTATCAGCTGGATGTGCCGTGAAGATTATGAAAAAGGGGGCTACGTTATGTGGTCAAATGGTGATGTTTCTGGTAAGAAAACTGCGGCTATTGCTATATTTTTCACTGTATTGTTAACTGCTTTAGCACCTGTAGGTTATCTATTAGGTTACGCAAATACCGTTTGGGCGATAGGAGGAACTCTGATTGGTCTTGTGATGCTCCGCTTATGCATGAAATTTAAGGGGCAGGGGGATCGTCCTTCAGCACGTAAGCTGTTTCTCTACACCTTGCTTTACCTCCCTTTAGGGTTGGTTTTACTCGCTATTGGGTGGAAAAGTGGCCTTTAACTAGTATATCAGAGTATTTTGGTGTATTCTTCTTGCCAAACCTCGGGAATTTACTAGCTTGCCGCTCTGATTTTCTTTCGCTGTATGGGTTGGTGCCTCGTAACCATACAGTTTAATGAGGTAACGCTTTTAGATAAGTTGAAGTAAAATTCTATTTATTTAAAAGAAATGGAGAGAAATTAACCAAGGAACTTAACCTAAAAACAAACAAACATATGCCTGCTACTGCAGAATTGGAATCTTTGATCGACTCAAAATTCCGCTTATTTGAAGAGGGCTCCGTTGTAAACGGAACCATTATCGCTATTAAACCCCAAGTTGTCCTCGTGGACATCGGATACAAGTCCGAGGGTGCCATCCCAGCCTCAGAATTTGAAGACGAGGAAATCGAAGAGGGTGATGAAGTAGA
This sequence comes from uncultured Verrucomicrobiales bacterium, assembly GCA_964397975.1. GTDB lineage: Bacteria > Verrucomicrobiota > Verrucomicrobiia > Verrucomicrobiales > Akkermansiaceae > Oceaniferula. Next base: position 22,987 of record CAYNLE010000011.1, read on the forward strand.
AGTACTTCTCATGAAGCTCGAGAACGACGAGGGAATGGTTGTACTTTCTAAAGAGAAAGCTGCACACCGTAAGAACTGGGAGAAAATCGTTGGTGTTTATTACGATGGAGGCCTTGTTAAAGGAAAAATCAAGAGCGCTGTTAAAGGTGGACTCATGGTTAACGTTGGTGTGGAAGCATTCCTTCCTGGTTCACAGGTAGACATCATTCCGCCAAAAGATCTTAACGAATATATCGGTAAGGTTTACGAATTTAAAATTGTTAAAGTCAATGACGAGCGTAAGAACATCGTTCTTTCACGCCGTGAAGTGATCGAGAGTGAGCGTGCTGAGCAACGCCAGATCTTCCTTCAGAGTGTCAAGATTGGTGACAAAGTAGAGGGTCAAGTGAAGAACATCACAGACTTCGGTGCTTTCGTTGACCTTCAGGGCATGGACGGACTTCTTCACGTCACAGACATGAGCTGGGGACGTATCAGTCACCCAAGTTCACTTCTTCACATTGGTCAGACCCTTGAGGTTCTTATCCTTGATGTTGATCGTGAAAAAGAGCGTGTATCACTCGGTCTTAAGCAAATGGAAGATAATCCATGGGAAGACATCGAAGCTCGCTACGCAATCGGAACTGAAGTTAAAGGTAAGGTTACTAAGCTTCTTCCATACGGTGCATTCATCGAGATGGAGAGCGGTGTAGAAGGCCTTGTTCACGTATCTGAACTTTCATGGGTTAAGCGTATCAACCGTCCAAGTGACGTGCTTGAGCTTGATCAGGAAATCGTAGCTGTAGTTCTCGGAATCTCTATCGAAGAGCAGAAGATTTCTCTCGGTGTGCGTCAGCTTGAAGCGAATCCATGGGATGAGCTCGAAGCGAAATACCCAATCGGTGCAACTGTTAAAGGTGAGGTTCGTAACCTTACTCCATATGGTGCATTCCTTGGTATGGAAGAGGGCATCGACGGTATGATCCACGTATCAGACCTATCATGGACACGTAAGATCAACCACCCAAGTGAAGTCATCAAGAAGGGTGACGAGGTGGAAGCTATCGTTCTTAGCATCGATAAAGAGAACCAGCGTGTATCTCTCGGTGTGAAGCAGCTTGATGGTGACCCATGGTCAGAGATCGAAGGTAGCTTCAAAGTCGGTGATCTTGTTAAAGGTCAGGTGGCTAAGATCGCAAGCTTTGGTGCATTTGTTAACCTTGAGAACGACATTGACGGCCTCATCCACATCTCTCAGTTATCTGAGGAGCATGTAGAGAAAGTTAAAGATGTTATCAAGGTAGGTGACGATATCGAAGCTCGTGTTATCAAAGTAGACAAAGTTGAGCGCCGCATCGGTCTCTCGATCAAGGCTGTTAACTACGATGCTGATCAACTTGAGAAAGAGTCAGCAAGCTTTGAGACACTTCGTCCTACTGGTGACCTTGTAGGTCTAGAGCAGGCATTTAACATTGCTTCTTCTGGTCAGTCTGAAGAGTGGACTCCTGGTTCATAGTAAATCATTATTTACTAAGCTTTAGATAATCTAAGCATTTTCACGCCACTGAGATTTAGTTCTCAGTGGCGTTTTTTATTAAGAAATTAATCAAAGGGTGGAACGATATAGGTATCAGTTATGGCTTGATATCCACACAACTGATACTAGATTACTTCCATGTCTAAGATTTTTGTCATCGCTCTTTCCGCTGTTTCGTTTTCTTTTGTTTCATGCCAGACACAGGCACCTGCAGAGTTTTCACCACGTGGCCCTGTATCAGATAAAGCTGATATATCATGGAATCGCCCAGAAGGCCCAGAAGGTGCCGGTATCCTAGGAAATGTTTTACAGTAGTTACTTTTAAGCTAGTGGGGCATTACCGCTTGAAGTAGCTGGTAGGTAACTATTGAGCGACCTGTTCGGCTAAAGCCTTAATGTTAACGTTGGCATCTATTTCATAAGGTGTAAGCCATTGCTCTTTTCTGAACCATGTGCGCTGTCTTTTGGCGTATTGGCGGGTAGCTGCTGCTATTTGCTCTGCGCATGTGCCTTTGTCTATCTCGCCTGATAGATAAGACCTTATTTGTCTGACTCCTATGGCTTTTTCGCAGGTTATCGAGGCTTCTGGTAGTGCTTGCACTTCTTCTATAGCACCAGTTTTCAGCATAATATCGGTGCGTTTGTTGATCCGTTGGCGGAGAGTTTCTCTATCCCAGAGAAGGTAGGAGCCCTTGAGATGTGCTTCTATTTTGGAGCTCTCAGTTTTCCAGCTTTGTTTAAGCACAGACATCTTTTGACCAGAGAGGATGCAGATCTCTAAGGCTCTGATGACGTATCGCTTATTTTGTAAATTTGTCTTAGCGGCGCCTTCTGGATCGAGTTCTCGAAGTCGTGAAATAAGGGCTTGGTCCGGCTCTTGCTCTAACTCCTGTCTAAGCTTCGCATCACTGGCTGGCACCGGTGACGGGCCGTGTGTTAGGAATTTTAAATACATACCAGAGCCACCGGTAACGATGGGTGTTTTCCCTTGAGAAATGAGCTGTTCGATGATGGGGAGCGCCATTTCACGGTAGCGCATGGCATTACATACCTCGGATGCGTGGAGAACGCCATAGAGCTGGTGTGGTGCCTGGCTTAGTTCATTAGAATCAGGCGCTGCAGAGAGTATTTCCATACCTTTATAGAGCTGGTAGGCATCGGCGTTTACGACGACACCGTCGAGCTGGTTGGCGAGCTCAATAGCGAGAGCTGATTTGCCTGAGGCGGTAGGGCCACATATGTAAATAGGTTTGATCAAGGTGATTAGTTGTAAAAAAGAGTTCCGAGCTTGTGAATAATCAAATTACGAAAAAACCCCTACCTAAGTGATGTGAATCACAGGGTAGGGGTTTGAAAGGTTGAAGACAGGTAGTAGGTTACTCAGTAGGCTTTGGTGAATCTTGAGTAGATTCTTCTTTTAGCTGTTCGGTAGTTTCCTTGTTCTGAGGTTTTGTGTCAGAAGCAGGCTTTCTTCTCTGCCGTGGCTTATTCTCGTTTTTAGGGCGAGCGCTAGCTCCGTTCACTACGAGGTTTCTTCCCATGAATGGTTGTTCGTGAAGAATTTCGACAGCTTTCTTAGCTTCTTCTATACTGAGCATCTCGATGAATCCGTATCCCTTAGAGCGATGTGTGTGTTTGTTGTAGATGATTTCTACTTTACGAACAGTGCCGACACCTTTGAATAGGTCTTCTAGATCATGCTCGGTGGCATCATAAGATAGGTTTCCTAAGTAAAGACGGGGAGTTTCTACAGGGAAACTTTTAGGTGTTTTCTTTGTATTAGTGGCGCTGCCTGCAGTTTGACTTTTTGCGTTCTGGCTTTTGCCATGATTGTTATTACGTGATGCAGATTGAGCCGTTTTGTTCTCACCTTGGTTAGCAGGCTTGTTATTAGACTGCCTTCTTGGTGGGCGAGTAGGTGCTTTGTAGAGACCGAGGAACTTAAGAATCTTCTCCCAGAAGGTGAGTGGCACTGGCTTTGTGTAGCGTTTTTGGCCTCCTCCTTGGCGATTATTTCCCTGACGGTTTCTATTGTTATTTGATCTGTTGTTGTTTGAGTTGTTGTTACGGTTTCTATTGCGGTTTCTATTGCGGTTCCTGTTACGGTTCTGATTATTTTCGCCTTGGCGGTTTTTATTTTGTCCACCGTTCGGGCGTGAACTATTGTTGTTATCTTGAGGCATTATAGTAAGTCTTGTTTATTTTTATAAATGCCATGCGGATGTTGCATCTGTATTGTAGTCTAGCGACTTTGAGTGCGTCGGTAGCATCACTGGTGGGCAGGTCTTCATGCTGCGGAAAAGGTGATGGTTATTATATCTTTACGGTATCTCGCTATGGGCTTTTGGTTAATTGGGTAGCTTGGACGGTATGCGTTCGTTGTGGCATTGCGAAACGAACAGACCGTTTTTTAAAAGGGGAAATCAGGACTTCTTAGTCGTGACTTTATCCCGTATGAATACTCCAAGCGCGGGGAACCTAGCTGGTAACAGCGAAAAGACAAGAACGATTAATGTATTTTAACTAGTCTTATAAATGATTTTCTGCCATTGATTTAGCGTATGAACGACCCATTACTGACACTCCTTCAGACCCAAGCCCGGTATTCGGATACCGAGCTCGCAGAGTTGATGAACCTATCTCCAGAGGAGGTAAGCGCTCGTATAGCAGCATGGGAGAAGGATGGCACTATTTTGGGATACCAAGCCGTGATTGATCAGGATAAGGCTGGAGAGCTTGGGGTTTCTTCATTTATCGAGGTGAAGTTAACACCTGAGCGTGGTGGCGGCTTTGACCGTATGGCGATGCGTATCGCTAAGTTTGATCAGGTGGTTTCATGCTACCTCGCCAGTGGTGGATACGATTTGCTGGTTGTAGTAGAGGGAGATGACCTTCGTGATGTAGCGAGCTTTGTGTCTAATAAGTTAAGTACGCTCGATGGGATTCTCTCTACAGCGACACACTTCCGACTTAAGGCGTATAAGGAAAACGGTTTTATTTTTGAAACTGAGGAGCCTGAAGGTCGCCTATCTGTCAGTCCGTAATTTGAGATGAACTACACAGATAAAATATCTCATCAAGTAGCTGCGATACCTCGTTCAGGTATTAGGGATTTCTTTGAGCTCGTGCAGGGTAGGGACGATGTTATTTCACTCGGCGTGGGGGAGCCTGACTTTCCAACACCGTGGCATATTCGCGAAGCAGCTATTTACTCTCTTGAAAAGGGGCAGACTAGTTACACCTCGAACTTAGGGCTTCTCAGCTTAAGGAAATCGATCAGTAAATATGTAAGTAGCTTTTTCCATATAGACTATGATCCAGAATCAGAGGTGCTTGTAACCGTCGGTGTTTCAGAGGCTATTGATTTAGCTCTGCGAGCATTGTTAAATCCAGGTGATGAGGTGATTTATCATACACCTTGTTACGTATCATACTCACCTAGTATCGCTATGGCTCATGGCGTAGCAGTGGATGTTCCTACGAAGAAGGAAGATAAATTTGCTCTTCGTGCTGAAATGTTAGAAAAGGTAATCACAGCGAAGGCTAGGGTGTTGATGCTGAATTTCCCGACGAACCCTACAGGGGCTGTCATGCCGGCTGATGAATTACAAAAAATAGCAGATCTTTGTATCAAGCATGACCTGATCGTTCTGACGGATGAAATATACTGTGAGCTTCGTTATGACGAAGAGGAACACATCTCGATAGCTTCTCTACCCGGCATGAAAGAGCGTTGTATCCTACTACACGGTTTTTCTAAGGCTTTTGCGATGACGGGCTTCAGGCTCGGTTACGCTTGTGCTCCGGCACCGCTGATCGAGGCGATGATGAAAATTCACCAGTATGCGATGTTATGTGCACCTATTACTAGCCAGACAGCAGCTCTTGAGGCTTTAGAAAATGGTGAAGCTGCTATGCTGATGATGCGTGATAGCTACCACCAGCGTAGAGACTATGTGGTGAAAAGGTTTAACGAAATGGGGATAGACTGCCACACACCAGGTGGAGCATTTTATGTTTTCCCAGATATAAGAAAAACAGGGCTTACTAGTAAGGAGTTCGCTATGCAGCTGCTAGAGTCGACAGATGTAGCCGCGGTTCCTGGTGATGCATTCGGTGAAGCTGGCGAAGGTTTTCTTCGCTGTTGTTATGCAACATCCTTTGACGAACTAAAGACTGCGATGAATCGTATCGAGTCTTTTGTGAATAATCTATAATCCCGACTGAATGAGTAAGCTGCTAGCACTGCAGAATGATAGGACAAAAGCCCATGTGATACCTCTCATGGTATTTATGGTGCTTTTAGCTCCATTTCAGCTAACTGGTTGGTTAGAGTGGCGTCATGAGGATGCACCATGGTGGAGACACTTTCCAGAGCAGTGGCAGTATCCAGCTCAGGCGCTCATCTGCACAGCTATATTGATCTTTTTTCGTAAAAACTACGAGCTTAAGTGGGATCGTCACATTCTGTTCGGAGCTTTGATGGGAGCTGTAGGTATTGGTTTCTGGATTTTGCCCACTCAGCTGCACACATGGATGGGGCTCGAGGGAGAGCAGGAAGGCATTCTGAAGTTCCTAGGTGTGATGCCTCGGGATGACGGTTTTAATCCGCAAGATTTGGCTGATAAGTTTGGTGGTAGCCAGAGTGTTTACTGGCTTTCTTTAGTTCTTAGGTTGTTCCGCGCAGTCGTGATTGTAGCGTTAGTAGAAGAAATTTTCTGGCGAGGTTTCCTGATGAGGTTCCTTCTGGATATGGATCGTAATTACTGGAAGGTTCCTTTTGGTAAACCCGCCTGGCTTACGTATCTTGTCACAACAGGGTGTTTTATTATGATTCATCAGCCTGTTGACTACCTAGGAGCCTTTATTTTTGGCTCGCTAATGTATTGGGTAGCAGTAAAAACTAAAAGCCTCATGGCTTGTGTCGTGATGCACGGAGTCGCGAATCTTCTCATGGGCTGGTATGCCATCTCATGCGGGAAATTTGGTCTTTGGTAATAAATATTAATAAACATGAAGTCATCTGGATTAAAAATAGGAGTCGCTCAGCTTAATGCTGTAGTGGGGGACTTCCCAGGTAATGCCAAACGAATACTGGCAGCATACCGCGAGTGTATTGAAGGAGGTGCTGAGCTTGTCATTGTTCCTGAGCTAGCACTAGTAGGCTACCCGCCACGTGATTTATTATTCAAAAGTGAATTTGTCCCGAAGTGTCTCCAGGCGTTGGATTACTTATCGGATGAAGTAGGTGAGATTCCCTTGTTAGTCGGTTACGTCGACCAGTGTTCAGATGATACAGTTGGCAAACCTTTTCGTAATGCAGCAGCATTCCTTTATCAGGGAAAAGTTCAGCATAAAATCTGGAAAACACTGCTGCCAGAATATGATGTTTTTGATGAACGCCGTTATTTTAGACCTAGCGAATCTGTAAAACCTATTGAGTGGAATGGCTACCGACTAGGTGTAACCATCTGTGAAGACATCTGGACAGAAGATTACCTTCATCGTCCTCTCTATGATCGGGATCCAGTTCAGGAGTTAGTAGACCAGGGCATCGACCTTATCTTAAACCTCAGCGCATCACCCTACAGTGTGGGTAAACCACTACGTAGAAAAAGCATGCTTAGCGAGGTCGCGAAAGATGCACAGGTTCCTCTTGTTTACTGTAACTGCCTCGGCGGTCAGGATCAGTTAATATTCGATGGAAACTCACTCGTTTATAATCAATCAGGTGAGCTCATCAGTGCATGCAGTGGTTTTGTAGAAATGTGTCAGGTAGTTGATGTTTTTGCACAAACACCTGGTGAAATAGCTGAAGAAAAATGTGAGGAGGAGAACCTCTATCATGCTCTCGTTCTAGGACTGCGTGATTACGCTCACAAGTGCGGTTTTACTAAGGCCTGTCTAGGACTGAGTGGGGGAATCGACTCAGCTCTTACAGCAGCCATCGCCTGTGAAGCCCTTGGTTCAGAAAATATCTACGGCCTCACCATGCCAAGTAAGTTTTCATCAGAAGGCAGTGTTGACCACTCTGTTGAGTTAGCTAAATATTTAGGAATGCAGTGCGACACAGTTCCCATTGCAGAAGTTTTTGGTGAAGTGAAGACCGCTATGAAGCCTGTCTTTGGTGATTTACCAGAAGACGTCACAGAGGAAAATATGCAGGCACGTATTCGTGGCCTATTCCTCATGTCTTTGTCGAATAAATCTGGTAGAATGCTCCTCACTACAGGGAACAAAAGCGAGTTAGCCGTCGGCTACTGCACCATGTATGGAGATATGTGTGGAGGCTTAGCCGTGATCAGCGATCTACCTAAGATGAAGGTTTATGCTCTCTCTAGATGGATCAATAGAGATAAAGAAATAATTCCTTGGGATACTATCGAGAAGGCTCCTAGTGCTGAATTACGTCCTGATCAAAAAGATCAAGACACACTACCTCCTTATGAAACACTTGATGCAATCCTTGAGCTATATGTTGAGAAGAACACATCAGGCTTAGACATCATAGAAAAACACGGATTTGATGAAACTTTAGTCAGGTGGGTTCAGCGTCGTGTAGACCTGAATGAATGGAAACGTTACCAAGCCGCACCTGGCTTGAGAGTCACCTCTAAGGCCTTTGGCATGGGGCGTCGTATACCCATCGTACAGCGTTTCTCTGACTGACCTTCCTTCGAGCCTCCTAAAGGATAAGTAAACCATACACCATGGAAAATAAGCGAAAATTAGTAGATAGATCACTTGATGTGGGTGCGCCCCCCCCTACATCTAAGGCTACTCTAATATTAATAGCTATATGTTTATTACTAGTAATCGGAGGTATCGCTACATGGCTAGTTATTGGCCAGCAACGTCAAGAGCGGCTAGAGAAAATCAGTATACTTAGCACACAAGCTGATAAAGCCTTAGCTGAGAAAGACTGGGCAAAGGCGGAAGACCTATACAGTAAAATCAAAATCATAGACTCTAAGTCAGAAGCTGCAGCTAGCGGTATTCAGAAGCTAGAGCAGACTAAAAAAGAAGAATTAGCTAGAGTCATAGATGGGCAGCTTGCCTTAGTAAGTGCAGCAGCATCGGAAAAAGACTGGAAACAAGTTCTAACATACACGGAAGCCCTTTTAGAGTTAGATGCCAAAAACCTAAAAGCCAAAGGTTTCCAAGAAAAAGCCCTAGATGAATTACGTAAAGCTAAGGTCGACTTATTTTCCAACGATATAAAAACCGCTATCAATGAGCGCGATATTAAAGCTGCTGAGAAATCTATCAGCCTGTTACGGAAAATAGATAACTCTAATGAAATCCTAAGCGATTACCAAAGGCAGCTAGCTGAACTTAAAGAGCAGATAGCGGAAGATAAAAGACAAGCCGGGAAGCTCTACCTCCAAGCAAGAGCTCTGGACAACGGAAAATTCTCAAAGGAAGCCTTAGTATTACTCAATGAAGCTAAAAGACTAGATCCAGATTCTATTCTTGTTCAGAAGTTATATGAAAAAATGAGTTCCTACATCAGTGAGCTACAAGTTCCGTCAGACTACCCAACCATCTCAGCCGCCATTGAGGTAGCTCGCCCAGGTGACATCATTAAAATATCAGAAGGCCTCTACAAGGAATCATTACAGATCGATAAGCCTCTCATTATAGAAGGTAGTGCAGGCGGGAAAACCATCGTTGAATGCAATGCCAACGAAGCTTCAATCTTAACGATCAACACCAATGCCAAAAATACAAAGGTTAGTGGTTTAACCATGAAACATAAAGGGCTAGACTTATCTGAACAAAGATATGCAGGGGTAGTAATAAAATCCTCAGGTGTAACATTAAAGTCATCCACCATAGAAAATGCAGCAGGACACGGCATCGCCGTCATAGATGCTGGAAACGTCATAATTAGCTTCTGTAAAATTACTGGATCTGGATGGGACGGTATATCAGTTTACGGAAAAAAGACCCGAGCAGTAATTAGCCAAACCCTATGTGAGGCGAACTATCAGCACGGTATAGCCTTCTGGAACGGCGGCAGCGGAACCGCTCATAAATGTTATACACTTAAGAACAGCTTCTGCGGCATCGCAGCACTGAGTAAGGGGGGGGAAGTCCAGATTACAAAATCAATCTGCTCCTCTAACCGCCAAGCCGGCATATACATATCAGATGCCCAGCACGCCACGCTTAATGCCAACACCTGTAAGGAAAACCTACACAGTGGCATCGTCATCAAAGGCGAGCAAACTAAAGCATCAATAGCTAGTAATACCTGCACTAACAATAAAGAAGCGGGTATAGGCATTCACGCAGGAGTCCTACTACAGAAGCTCAGCGGTAACCAAGTCAGTAACAATGTAAGTTACCAAATGGTAAAAGACCTAAAGTAGCTAAACTAAATTCGTGGATTCAATATACTAAAGAATAAACCCCCTTATAAAATAAGGAGGCATGATGAGTTCACTACTTTTAATATCTACTGCATGTAGTAAGTATGATATCAGTAAGGGGAGTGAGGTCTAATATTGTTAGTTTTTAGAGTATGCGTGGTTATCTGATCGAAAGAGTTGGGTTTGCTATTGGTTGGATACCAAGAGGCCCTAGCAGCTCCGCCTGAAGCCCCTGAGCACAAGCATTCTCACAGTTTTCGCCATTGGGAAATTGCTAACCGTGATCCAGACCGAATTTCCAGTGGTAATGACGATCTTCTTCATAGGTGCGAATTACTCTAAAACATAGATCGCTCATTGCCAATACATTGTCGGTATTTATCAGTATAATAAGGGAAAGGTGTTTACCATGCTTTGTAAGAGTGGTGGTGTTGACCTACAAAAGCAGTTTTTTAAGGGTGTGATTTTTTCTGATGTATTTTAAGCTGCGATTCTGATCCATAGCTCCTCCCAATGACCGTTGGCTTGAAGAGTCTTGAGCTGGGCCATAGTCTCCGCATTTTCTCTCAACCACCATGCACCCGGCTTTTTGAGCCTTTTCTGGAGCACGCTCCGGTGGAGTAGCAACGAACAGCCCCGGGATGTCAGCTTCGCATGTTCAAGGAACGGCTTGATGCTTCGTCCCGTTGACTTTGTCCTGAAAACCTGCTGGCTGATTGTTATCCGCCCACCGGGTGAGCATCATGCCTCCAAGATCCCGCGTGGCTTCAACCACGTGAAGCTCTGCCTGATAGGCATCCATCCCGGTATCCGTCTCCTTTTTTCACTTCCACCGAAAAAAGTCACACCTTTTTAAAGAAAAAGATTGAACTCTCACGTTTGTTGTTTTTATATACAAAACATCCTTATAAATAAAATATGAAAACAAAACTAATACCATTAATAGTCACTGTTCTTGCAATACCTGCATCACAAGCCGCAACTACCTTTAACTTTGACAATATACGTTTCAATCAAAACGGAAGTGTTCAAGGCGCGGGAAACTCCTTCACCCATGATTCAAATGATCTAGCTGCTAGTGGACTAGCAGATTCTGTAACAGCTACTTATACTCTAACTTCTGATTTCGATGCAGACGGTATTGATGATACGTTGACATTCGAGCTCACCGCAACAGCCGTTGCTCCTGATGGTGCACAGGTATCGGTAAATGGGGCTGGAGTTGCAGGCATAGCAGGTCCTGGTAGTAACTTTTTATTTGCTGCGGGCCAAGGCGCTAACTACACCTTCTCAATCGGCTCACTCGTAGCGTCATCAGGTGGTGATTTTGAAGCTACCTTTGACGGCTTTACTGGTGGAGGTATTGGTAGCCTTGATCTTGCTGATCCTGCTGATCCTGCTTCTGTTGATGATTCTTTCAATGTTAATGGCGTGCTTCTCTCCTCAGGGTCCTTCGAGTTAGCCTCACCCAGCGACGAGGTATTATTCAATGGTGTTACAGGTGATGTATTCGTATCCGGCCTCGACTTCGATATCACCGTTGAAGCAGTTCCAGAGCCATCAAGCACAGCGCTTCTTGGTCTTGGTGCCCTCGGTTTCCTTGCGCGTCGCAGACGATAGTTTTACCTAATAGGTTAAACTTTTCATTAAACCCACTTTGGTTTTTCCAGAGTGGGTTTTCTTGTATTTATACAGCACCATTTGAAAAGAGGGTCGTTATATCTTAGTTATTATTAAAATAGCGCTGAATTATCTACATATATGGGAAACAATTAGTTTGTTACTTACTGCTCGTTTATTTAAGAAGTAACGATGCAAGCTAAGTATATCGCCATATTGTTAAATTTGACTTTGTTATTAGTTGGATATCAAGAGGCGCTAGCAGATCCTGCTGAAGGCACCGAACACAAGCATTCTCATAGTTTTCGCCATTGGGAAATTGCTAGCCGTGACCCAGACCGAATTTTCCTTAGCTTTCATGGGGATGCAGCAACTCGACGAGCTGTTACTTGGCGCACTGATACTAGTGTAGAGAAGGCATTTGTAGAAATTGCACCTGCTTTGGCAGAGCCGGGATTTGATCGTTTAGCCAATCAGCTGACAGCAATGACTGAGGTGGTAGATCTGGGGGGAACCAAAGCGCCCAATCAAGGCAAGGTGCATTATCATTCTGCTATTCTCACAGGTCTTGATCCTGATACTCTGTATGCTTACCGGGTGGGTGACGGGAAAAAACGTTGGTCAGAATGGATTCAATTTCAAACAGCCGCTAGCAGCGCGAAGCCATTCAGCTTTATTTATTTTGGGGATGCACAAAACGATGTGCATAGCCGTTGGTCACGTGTGATCCGCATGGCTCATCAGACTGCGCCTCAAGCAAAGTTTGCTCTTCATGCGGGAGATTTAATCAATAGAGCTAACTCTGACACGGAATGGGCAGGTTGGTTCAAGGCTGGTAGTTATCTGCATGCCCAGTGGACAGGTATCCCAGTTGTGGGTAATCATGAATACCTTCGTGGTGGAGGCGCTAAGGAAAGCCAGCGGAAGATGTCTATGCTCTGGCAGCCACAATTTACACTACCTGTTCCGGAGGGGCTCTCTGAGGAATTACACGAAACGGTCTATACGGTTGAGTATCAGGATGTGCAAATAGTTGTGCTGAACTCTATGAAAAGCACCTCTGAGCAGACAGAATATTTAGAGGAACAGTTGCAGAAGCCTGGGTTTAATTGGCGTTTTGTCACTTTTCATTACCCGATTTACAGTCCTCGTTATAGAAAAACACATTCCTTACCCAAGTCGACTCGTGAGGAATGGAGGGAACTCATAGCGAAATACAAAGTGGACTGCGTCTTTCAAGGACATGACCATGCTTATCTCCGTGGCCAGGTGCCGATGCGTTCAGCCCCCGACTTAGGAGGTGATCAAATACAAACGCTCTATGTTGTTTCAGTCAGCGGTCCTAAACAAGGGTCTCCAGATTCCAAACATATGGCTAAGTATGATGAGGAAGGTTTTTCTTCTGTAAGAGTTGCTGCTAACACTCAGTTCTTTCAGGTCATCGATATTGACGACAACAAAATGAGATACAAGGCTTATACTACAACTGGTGAGCTTTACGATGCAGCTGTCATAGAAAAAGATTTTAAGACTGGCACCAAAACCATCCGCCAAATGATACCAGAAACAGAAGAGCGAACTTTTGAAAATACGGTTGAATATAGTAAAGAAAATCTCAGATAGAACTTTTGTATAAACCTTAATCCCTTCGTCGAACTGGCGGCTCCATTGGCGGCTGCCAGGCTTTAGGCGTTTTATTAAAATGTTACGGACCGTCACTAGAGAATTCATTCAGAAGATCATTAGTAATGGACGATTTACGCAAGCACAACAGCGGTATGAAAACAAAACTGCAAATCCAGCAGAATGGAAACATGACTCTGCAACGTGTTGGAATCTTGTCTGCGAAGAAGTAATTGATACTGACCATGGGCCAGAAGGGGATGATGCAGTTATTACAGAGCTAATCCGACGAGGCTATAACTTTGAAGATATTAACACTATGCGAAGGTTAGCCTGGCGAACGGCGGGGTGGTTGAATTACGATATGATGCTATGGGATTGGGTAAACTTAGATGAAAATGACATGCGAAAGGCCCTTGAGCTACAACTCGAAAAGCGTAAGATTAAGCAACAAGAATACGAAGAAAGCTTAGATCTGATTCAAGCTTTTTTAGATCGAGACCAGCCAACTAAACTGTAAGCTGCAGAACGAGATACCAGGGCATAGACGTTAGCTAATAAAGTGAAGAAGGTTATTGGCGGTTGTATTGATTTTTTAGCTTTGGCTAAGCCTGCACCCACGAAATTGAAAGTGATGGATGTTTCTCTTCTAAAAATAACTTGCATGTGCAAGCAAGTTGTTTAACGTGCAAACATGTTTGACGATTGTCTTTATTTTAACCTTTCCTCGCTAACGCGATCAATTACCGAGATCTGGAAGGCAGAGTTTGCTATATTGGGGCTCTCTCCTTCACATGGCTATCTGCTATTTGCTATGATAGAGAGTAGTGGAGAGCAGCAGAAAGACTATGGAGGTTATCTGGATCTGGATGCCTCGACAGTTAACCGCTTGATCGATGCTCTCGTGCAGAAGGGGCTAGCTGTAAAAAAGGGTGTAGGCCGTGGGTCTGAGGTTTCAGTCTCGGCAGAGGGAAGGCGAGTGTATCGCAGAATAAAAAAGACAATGGAGGGGCTTCACCAAAAGATGAGCGATTCACTGGGCGAAAAGAGATTCAACCAGCTAGTCGGTGATTTGGTATCTGCAAGGGATACATTTAGAAGCTAAATCAAACAGCTGTTATAATTCCCAATTTTTAATAACATTTAACTTGCTTGCGCAAACAACATATCTTTATGAGAAACATAAATACAAAGAAAAAAAATACTATAGCAAAGATCTGCGGCCTAAGTTTGGCTTTAGGGTCGATTGTGTCCGCTCAGAATGAAATCCGCTATGCGACTGAAAAAGTCGATGATGTGGATATCTTTTACCGAGAGGCTGGTGACTCGGAGAAGCCTACCTTGGTGCTGCTTCACGGATTTCCAACTTCATCACAGATGTATCGTAAGGTGCTCGATGGTCTAAAAGATGAGTATCACCTTATTGCTCCAGACTATCCCGGTTTTGGAATGAGCAGTGTGCCTTCTCCAAAAGAGTTTTCCTATACCTTTGATAATATTGCAGAGGTGATGGATGACTTTTTGGAGCAAAAAAAGATTACTAAATATACGCTCATGATTCACGACTATGGCGCACCAATCGGATATAGGATCGCGACTGCTCATCCAGAGCGCGTCAGCGGCTTCGTTATTATGAATGGTAACGCATATGAAGAGGGACTGAGCGAAAAAGGGTGGGGACCGATTTTTGATTACTGGAAAACTAAGGACTCTGAATTAGGAGATAAGATAGCCAAGGAAGTCTTTAGCTTCGAGGGGATGAAGTGGCAGTATACTCATGGAACGAAAAACCCTGAGAAGATAAATCCAGATAACTGGATCATCGATACTCAGCGGATCACTCGCGAAGGGCAAAAAGAGATTCAGTTAGGTCTGTTTTATGATTATCAGAACAATGTGAAGCTCTACCCTGAGTGGCAAAAATACCTTCGTGACAACCAGCCTCCTGCACTAATCGTCTGGGGTAAGAACGATGACTTTTTTCCTGAGCCAGGGGCAGAAGCTTATAAGCGAGATCTAAAAAATATAGATTACCACATTCTTGACACGGGACACTTCGCTCTCGAGGAAAAAGGTGATTTTATTGTTCAAAAAATGCGTGATTTCATGAACAAAATTGAGAAATAAGATAATTGAAATCGAGTAAGAAGGTGACTCACTCGCTACGGCAGGTGAGTCACTTTTTGATGTTAAGAATTATTAAGTAGCTATGCACAAGCTTAACCTCAGACTCAGTGGCTTATGGCTCGGTGTGAACGGAGCATGCCAGAGTAGATAGTCACATATAGAACCAAAGGTTTTTACAAATGGCACGAGAGTGAAGCCGATGTAAAAGTCGAAACTCGAAAGG
>CAYNLE010000012.1:0-20998 GCA_964397975.1 uncultured Verrucomicrobiales bacterium
TTGAGCTTTCTCTGCAGCGTTTTTATTTTTCTGATATTCGAGTCCTTGCCATGCTGTATATACACATGCTCCTAGAACTGTAATGATCAGAATGTTTCTTGCCGTGTGGCTTTTTTCAGCTGGAATATGAACAGGGGCTGTTCTTGTAGTTGGCGCTGCTGTGTTACTAGTTTGTAATAAAGGATTCGGGGCGCTAGTCGCTGGTTTTACTTTGAGCGGAGGTGAACTAGCTGCTGGTGGAGCTTTGATTTTATCCAGTGCTGAAACTATATCTGAGGCACTCTTATAGCGCATGCTAGGACTCGGGTGGGTAGCTTTTAATATAATATTATCAAACCGAGGATCGCAGTTTACAATGGTAGCTGCTGGAATGTATGGCGTTTGAAGAGGTTGATTTGTCAGTAGCTTATACAGCACTACTCCTATGGAATAGAGGTCTGTGCTTTCACATACGGAGGTAGGACTATTAACAACTTCAGGGGCTGTATAACCTGGGGTGCCAAAGGCTTGGTCTGATGCATGATCTTTAAGCGCTCTTGCTAAACCAAAGTCACCAATTTTAGGAAATGAATCAGAGTCGAGAAAGATATTGGCCGGTTTAATATCACGGTGAAGGATGCCATGCTTGTGTGCATGTTCTATACCGTTACATATACCTGTAATGATACTAGAGGCCTTATCTGGTTCGACTTGTTGATTATACGTCGAGTGATAGAGCGACTCGCCAGCGACATACTCCATAATGATGTAGAGTAGTTCATCTACTTGCCCAAAGTCGTATACACTAATAAGATTTGAGTGATTAAACTTGGCCATTGCTTTAGCCTCTTTTTCAAAAGCTTCCCGGAAGCTTTTATCCTTAGCGTAGTGTCTAGGAAGTATTTTGATAGCAACGAGTCGTTCGAGAGATTTTTGGTTAGCCTTATATACAGCACCCATACCTCCTTTTGCAATCAGCTGTTGAATATCGTAGGCTGGTAGAAGTGTTGCTAATTCTTCAATGCTAGGAGGGATAAAGTCGTGAGAAGGTAGAGTCATGATGGCGTTGTTTGTTTTTGATACATACTAATGGGGGTATTAATAATCAATATAATTGATAGCAACAGAGTTTGATAACACTTATTAGTAATTATGGCTCTGAGCTGTAATGAATTTCAAGAGCGTCTCGTTGCTTTTTTTTGACGTCTTGCAGGATAAGCATCATTGGTGGTTTGTATAATGCTTTTTCGCCAAATATAGAATTAGTGAGGTAGAGCTCATTTGGTGGAAGGTATTCGCCTTGTTGTGTGCGGTATCCAGCTCCTATATGGAGTCCTGAGCTTTTACGTAGTTCTAGGTGAAGGTGTGCGGGGTAGTTATTGTTTGCTGTTCCAACAGTGCCAATCTGATCTCCTCGATGAATGAGAGTGTCTATGATGGGGAAGCTAGTGTCTAAATGTGAATATAGGGTATTGTATATACGCCCTTCACGATCTTTATGTGCCAGAAGGAGTATGTTTCCCCAGCCACTGGAAGGTTCTCCGCGATAGATAACAAGGGAGTTACATTGTGCAAAAATAGGGTCACCTAGATCTGAGTTCATTCCTCCGATTCCATTGAGGTCGTCACCTGTGTGGTGTCCGCCTCTTCGCTGGTTATGATCCCAGAACGCTTGTGCATTGTAGGTTAAGGCCCCGTGTGATGATCCCATGGGAGCGGTGGCCTGGAGTGCGGTGGGGACGGCGGCTCGTTCAAAACCAGATAACTGAATAAAACGAGGGTCGAAAGGTGGTTGTTTCCCATTCACGGAATATCCGAGTGGTGCATCAGCGTCTTGCCAAGAATTCATGGATTTCACCGGTAGCTTCTCTGGGTCTTTCTGGGTCTTTCTATTAAGAAGGATTAGGCCGACACTTAGAGCGATAGCGGCTACTATCAGGTAGCGTAGGAAAAATAGTTTCTTTCTAGGTGCCATAGATATCAAAAGTTAAGTAAGATCTCAGCACGGCGGTTAGCTCTGCGGCCAGCTGGCGAGTCAGAGCCGTCACTGGTTGTATTAGCGGCGCGCGGCTGGGCTTTACCGAAGCCTTCTACTTTAATTTGAGCTTCAGGGATACCCTGCTTATGAAGGAAGTTTTTTACCTCAAGAGCTCTTTTTTTAGATAAGGCTAAATTATAGTTATCAGACCCTAGTGAGTCGGTATGTCCTGAAATAGTTAAGTTCTTGTCGGTATTACCTTTTAATAGCTCAGCTACTACTTTTAGCTGAGTATGAGTTCTCTCTGTTAGTGTGTTTGAGTCTATATCGAAGTAAATAGCTAAGGCTTGCCCCCCTTGAGGGTTTTTAATCAGAGGTGTGTAGTGGATATTTCCATCAGAAACTTGGTTGATGTAGCTATCGAGAAATTCATCTAGATTGATTTCGGTTATTTTCCATTGTTTATTTTCATCAGTTTTAAGGGTCATGGAAAAAACAGACTTTTTATTTATTGGAGATGTTTGCAGCTGCGCTAAATAACCTGCAGATTTTTCATTAGCAAACATCTGCCTCAGTGGTTTCTCTGATGAAAAAGTGTAGTTTCCGTCTTCAAGCATCATACATATACCAGCAATGGTAGCATAGGATACGTTTTCAGCTGTGATGGATTTGATAGCTGACTGAGGGTCGAGGTTTTTTAGGGATGTAATGAACAGGAGGGCAGTATGCTCGGCGCTACCAGAGAGGGGGAGGTCTTCATTTTTTTCAGAACTATTTTTTTCAGAGCTAGTACCTGTATCACTGATTGTTGATTCCCCGGATGCTGATTTTGATGCTGTGAGCTTATTTGTATCATCAGCTATTACTGTAGTTTCTTCGTCTTTAATGAGAGACTCGTTTTCAGTGGGGGCCTCCTCGTTGTTAGCTTGTTGATGACTATTCGGAGAGCTTGGGCCGCTCGAGCTCATGCACATGGGGATTACAATAGCGAAACAGGCTACCGTTATTACTACTGCGATAATAAGATAGGTTGTATTTGAGCGAGCTTGTTCCATACGCTTAGTTTAAGTCTAAATATAAAATATGACAAAACATATAAAATTAGAGACAGAGAGTCCTCTAGTGTGGTTTAGATTACGTTACTTGGTATGACTCATGTTTTTTGACGAATTCGATAGCTGTATCACGGTCAGTAATTTGCATTTCTAGCTGTTCAGTCTGAAGGTCTTGTAAAATTTGTTTGAACTGTGGGCCAGGCTTCATTCCTAAGTTGATGAGGTCTTTTCCGGTGATGAACGGTTCGGGGATGAGTGGCTCAGCTGCGAACTCTTTTTCTTTTAAACGTAAAAAGTCATAGTTCTCTGTAATGCCATTACTGCTAGCGCAGTCGACACGGTGAAGCTTCATTTCATCTTCGAAGGTCGGGCGAGCCATGAACCTTTTTACCTTCGCGGTGCGCATTTTCTGCACATTCATGAAGTTCATGTGATTCTTTACCATGGCTGAAACATCATCAACCATCTGATTAGAGTATCGAAGCCGGCGTAGTATTTTTTCTGACATCGTGGCGCCAATAGCATCATGGCCACTGAAGCGTATGCGGTCTTCTTCGGGGTCGTAGCTATAGGTAGCTGGTTTGCCGATATCGTGTAGTAGGACTGACAAAGCTAACTCTGGAGATGGATTTGGCTCTAGCATTTCTAACATGATCCGCGTGTGAGTGTAGACGTCTCCCTCAGGGTGCCACTGGGGTGGCTGTTCACAGCCGATAAGGTCGTAGACCTCTGGCACGATGTGTTTCATGAGTCCACTAACTGTGAGTAGTTCGAGACCTTTAGCTCGGTGAGAGGATATTAATATTTTGGTGAATTCATCGCGGATTCTTTCCATGCTGACTTTCTCCAAAAGCTGAGAATTGCCACAGATGGCCTGCCATGTTTGTTCTTCGATCTTGAAATCAAGAGTAACACTGAAGCGGATGGCGCGAAGCAGGCGTAAGGAGTCTTCCTGGAAGCGAGTAGCTGGATCACCAATGGCTCGGATAGTTCGGTTTTTTAGATCAGTTTGGCCGTCTATGTAATCGATGATCTCTCCCGTTTTTGGATTTTGAAAGAGTCCGTTTACAGTGAAATCTCTACGTGAAGAATCCTCTTCTGGTGTCGAGAATGTGACAGATTCGGGGTGTCTACCATCATGGTAAGATCCGTCGTGTCGGAAAGTGGCTATTTCAAATGAAGTTCTGTTTTCCTTCACGAGAATAACGCCGAAGTGCGCGCCAATAGGGTCAGACTTTGGAAATATTTCCATGACTTCATCCGGCGTTGCTGAAGTCGCTATATCATAGTCTTTAGGCGAAATTCCGAGTAATGAGTCTCGCACACAGCCTCCTGCAAAATAGCTAGTATGGCCAGCTTCGGTCAGGCGCATTGCAATACTGGTAGCTAGTTCATGGAGTGCGTTCATATGGTAAATACTATTTACAGCTAGGTAAGTTGAGTAAATGAAAATTAGAGATTATAGGCAGTAGGTAATGATATACTCTATATGTTGAGAATTATCTTTGGCATTTTTTATCAATTAGATAGACTTTGCTCATGCCTGAGTTTTTCCGCACATTGATGCTAGATCATGAGGTCATTAATTGGCAGCACCCCATTTTCACAGTAGGTATATTTCTTCTTGGGGCAGCAATAGGCTCTTTTTTAAATGTTGCGATATACAGGCTGCCTCGTGGCTTGTCGGTTAATAAGCCTAAGCGATCTTTCTGCCCTGTATGTAATAAGAGTATTCCTATGCACCGGAACATTCCATTAATCACCTGGCTGGTGCAATTAGGTAAATGTGCTGAATGTGGCTGTCGTATTCCTTTTCGCTACTTTGCCGTTGAGTTGTTAACTGCTTGTTTGTTTTTACTCATGTGGATGAGTTTTCCTCAAGACCCTATATTAGCAGGTTTTTATATGCTGATGATGGCTCTATTGGTAGTGGTTGTTTTTGTTGATGCTGAGTTGATGTTGATTCCTCTTCAGGTGACGTGGATAGGTACAGCACTAGGTGTAGTAGGAGCTATAGTGATACAGTATCATTTAGGTGTCGATGGCTGGAAGGACGGTCTATGGGCATCGCTTAAAGGATTCGCAGCAGGTTTTGGTGGGTTATGGGCTGTTGTCCTACTAGGTAAATTGGCTTTTGGTAAACAGAAGATGGAGTATGAAAGTTCTGTCGAATGGTTTTTACGTGAGCCAGAGGAGGCTGAAGAAGGCATTGAGCCAGAAGAGTATGACCCTACACAAGAGTTATGTTTTGTCATTGATGGGAAAGCTCACGGTTGGTCTGATTTATTTTATCGAGAGAGTGATCGCCTTTTGATTGAGGGTAATGATTTCATGGTCGATGGCGTTAGCGTGGCTGGAGAGGCGATGACTATTACAGGTAATAGTATCACGATTAATGGGGATAAAAAAATGATCGAAGACTTGGACTCTATTAGCGGTAAGGCGACTAGAGTTGTGATTCCTCGTGAAGCCATGGGCATGGGCGATGTTTATCTAATGGGCATGTTAGGTGCCTGTTTAGGTTGGCAATCAGTTTTATTTACCGTTTTTGTAGCCTGTATTTTTAGTATCATTCTTGCCGTTATAGGAAAGCTCGGTTTAGGGAGTCGCCTTCCTTTTGGCCCTAGTCTGGCTTTTGGCGCATTCTGTTGGATCTTCTGGGGCTGGCAGGCCTGGGACTGGTATTTTCAGAGAATATTATAATCTACTAACCTTTACTCATCTTATGCATTTTAGATAGAGGGCGTAATTATATATCTTTAATGTTGATTCAGGTAATGGTTTGTCGAAACTTAAGCTATGAATCATTATTCAAACTATATTAACGGTCGGTTTGTAGAGGCTGATGGCGATCGCGTTACTGTGATTAACCCATCTACTGGCGAGGAAATTTCGACTATTCCAGACAGCTCTCAGTCAGTAGTTGATGAAGCAATTGATGCGGCTGAAAAGGCTCAAGCTGCATGGGCGGAGCTCCCTGCTGTAGTTAGGGCGAAACACCTTCATGTATTAGCTGATAAAATTAGAGAGCAAGAAGAGCCTTTAGCACGCTGTATTACAGAAGAACAGGGGAAGACTCTAGGTCTGGCACGAGTAGAGGTTAATTTCACGGCTGATTATATTGATTATATGGCTGAGTGGGGTCGTAGAATTGAGGGGGAGATCATTCCAAGTGATCGCCCGGGTGAACAAATATTTTTACACCGTAAGCCTATAGGTGTCATAGCTGGTATCTTACCGTGGAACTTTCCGTTTTTCCTCATTGCTAGGAAGTTAGCTCCAGCATTGATCTGCGGTAATAGTATTGTCATTAAGCCAAGTGAAGAAACTCCGAACAACGCATTTGAGTTTTGTAAAATACTAGACCAGACAGATATTCCTGCTGGTGTTGTTAATATGGTATCAGGTCTAGGTGCTAGCACTGGTAGCGCTCTGACGAGTAACTCGAAAGTAGGGATGATCAGTTTCACTGGAAGTGTTGGCACTGGCTCTAGAATCATGGCTGCTGCTGCGCAGAATATTACTCGTGTTAACTTAGAGTTAGGAGGGAAAGCTCCAGCGATCGTTACTGCTAAGGCGGATCTAGATCTAGCCAGTACAGCTATTCAGGCATCACGTGTTATTAATAGTGGTCAGGTGTGTAACTGTGCCGAGCGTATTTATGTGCAGCGTAGTGTCGCAGATGAGTTCATCGAGCAGTTTGTGCAGAAAATGAAGGCTGCTAAACTCGGGAATCCGAATATAGATGAAACGGTTGATTATGGCCCTATGATTAATGAAGCGGGGTATAATAAAGTCGCTGAATTAGTAACGGGTGCAAAAGCTGCCGGCGCAGATATCCTCTGTGGTGGTAAGCGAGCTGATATTGATACCGGCTTCTATTACGAGCCTACAGTGGTAGCTGGCTGTAAGCAGGAGATGGATATTGTTACCAATGAGATATTCGGCCCTGTGGCACCAATTGTAGTTTTTGATGACTTAGATGAAGCCTTTACTATGGCTAACGATACTGAGTTTGGTCTTACGTCATCCATCTTTTCGCAGGATCTTAACGAGGCGATGCACGCCGTTGATAAACTGAAATTTGGTGAAACGTACATTAATCGCGAGCATTTCGAGGCGATGCAGGGCTATCACGCTGGATGGCGTAAGTCAGGGATCGGCGGCGCTGATGGTAAACACGGCCTTATGGAGTTCACTCAGACGCAGGTTGTTTATATGCAGAAAGGGTAGTTCCTTTTGAACGTTAGGGACAGTGATTACCTTAATGTTGATGAAAACCTGATTAATCTGTGATTTCTAATCCGTGATTTCAGTACCTATTCCAGACTGGGTAAATATCTCTAAGAGTAGGGAATGAGGTGTTCTTCCATCAATGAAGTGCACCTTACCTACTCCTGCTGAGAGGGCGTCGAGGGCTGAATTTATTTTTGGCAACATACCGCCTGATATAGTGCCGTCGTCGATAAGTTCGCCAGCTTCTTTCCTATTAATAGATGTGATCAGGGATGTGCTGTCTGATGGGTCAGAGAGTAATCCCGGCACATCTGATAGGTAGACAAGTTTGGCTGGTTTGATAGAGCAGGCGAGCGCTGCCGCCGCTAAGTCGGCATTGATGTTTAGTAAACTGCCCGTTTCGGTCTCTCTACCGAGAGGTGAAACGACAGGGACGATGTGAGCGCTAAGTGCCTGATGAATACCTTCTGGGTGACAGCGTGTGACCTGGCCTACCTGGCCGATGTCTACAGGGTTGCCGTCCTCATCTTTAGCCGGGAGTTTTTCGGCTTCGAAAATTTGAGCTCCATGGACTGATGTTGCTTTGCCTTCATACTCGTTAATGGTTTCTACGAGCCCAGTATTGATTTTATGGTGTAAGGTTTTCTCTACGATGTCTACCGCTTCTGGAGTAGTGACACGGTAGCCACTGATGAATTGGGCTTCGAGGCCAGCTTCTTTCATAGCAGCTGAGATAGCTTTGCCGCCACCGTGAACGATGACGGGATTGATACCAGCTACTTCCATAAAGACGATGTCGCGCATGACTTTACGGACAAGCTCTGGCTCTTCCATGGCGGATCCGCCCATTTTTATAAGAAAGGTTTCACCTCTAAAGGATTGGAGGTAAGGGAGTGCCTCGATGAGAACCGATGCTTTGTTGATAGTGGCGTCTAAGGACATAATAGCTAGGTTGTTGGTTCCTTGTGCGGAATGAGGTTAAGAAGGAAGGCTGAGAAGATGAGTGTGATAGGTGGAGCTAGGCTGAACCAGTTCTGGGTAAAGTAGATTGATGATGCGTAGGCGGCTACGGCTAAGGGCACGGATAGGAGGATCAAAATCAGCTTGATGAAGCGCAGTTCAGAAACAAGGTAAAAGAAAAATGCAATATCGAGTAGGAGTAAGCTACTGGCCCATAGTGGGATTTTATTGATGGTTGTAGCTTCGCTGAGTTTGGGAAGTTTAGTGAAAAACTCCAATATTTGCTCGAGCCTTACTTGAGGGATGTAGTTGGTGGCAGAGGATTGTTTGCCAGTGGCTTGTATGATGGCTATAACTTCATCAGCCGGTTGTTTCTGTCCCGATAGTGTAGATTCTTTATTTAATAAAGCTGTTGCGGTGGATGTTGGGATTTGGCTTAAAAGGCTGTCTGGTCTTAGCGTGTTAGTAACGGATCGTGCTCTGCCAAATCTATCTATTTCAATGAGGAACCCTGTTTCACCTAGTCGAATACTTTTATCAGAAATGATGATTAAGTCTGAGATGCTCGTGTTAGTGAGACTCATTAGGATCAGTAGCTCAGTAGATGGGAGTAAGCCAAGCCCTTCCCAGTGAGCAAGCATTTGAATATGACTGGAGTCTTGAGGGATGCTTTCTATAGTATGAAATCCGGCTAATGTAGAGTGACTACCCGTAAGTGTTTTTGGGATAGTTATCTGATTAACGGTGGGAAGAAAGAGGTGAGCACCTCTTGTGTTTTCAAGGGGGATGATCGAGCGAGCTATGACTTCTGGAGGTGAGCTGGCATTGGCACCTCTGGTAAGAGGTAGCGAAATGATAGACTGATCAAACTCTGATACTTTGAGATTGAGTGCCTGAACCTCTAAGTTTGAGGTGTCATCCCACGTCATACGAGTGGTGTTGATTAATTTGGTAATACCGCGTTTGCGCAGCGACTCAAGTATGATGGCGTAGTCGAGAGGTGATGGAGGAGACTGCTCGAAGATCTTACCTTCGTCATCAGTAATAGAAATATACTGAATTTCAGCGGGAACGGCGTTGTGACCAGTTATGAGCTTTCTCTGATTGTATATTTCAGGAGTATGAGTGACTTCGATGAGCCCTGCGTTAGGGGTATGCTGTTGAGCCAGCTCATAGAGCTTCATACAGGCTATATCAGTGACTCGTAAGTAGGGCGAGAAGTGGTCAGCTAGTAGCACTGCAAACCCCAGTAAGAAGGCAAGCAGCGTGATCACGATGCGTTGCTTTCTGTAGCGTAGTCTCATGTGCTTAGGTCACCTGATGTTAATAACTATTTGTCAGTTCAGAGAAATAGTTATTTGAGTAAGAATCAACTTTGAGCGTCGATAACGTCTAACACAGGAAGTATAGCGGCTTCGACGTCAGATCCAGCGATGACTTTACGTAATGTTTTAGATGCTGTTGGAATATGCTGTAGATACCATTCTTGGTGAGGTTGATTTCCTATTTTAGCATAAGCGCCCATAGCCTGCATAAGTCTCTGAGTAGCACATTTCTGTAGAATAGAAGCTATTGGCTCTTCGTCAGTTACATCTTCCCAGAGTTTGAGCAGTTTCTGTTGTTCCTCATCTGAGTGATTCATGTATGGATCATAGATGATGGATGCTAGGTCATACTCTTGTCTACCACGGCGCATTCCCTGGAAGTCGATGAGCCACGCTTTACCGTTATGTGCGATTATATTTTGGCTTTGGAAGTCACGGTGCACGAGGTTTCTAGATGAGGCACCTAGGTCTTTAGCCATCTGTTTGAGCGATTCGTGCTCAGAGAGTTCATCGATGATAGCTGGATTCATCCTAAGGTGATCATCAGCTAGCTGGTCAAAGAAGTAGTTCTGCTCCCAGCGATACATGTCTTCGTCAAAGGGTGCCTGGAACTCGAGGTCTTTCGGCACACGTGTGTAGAAGAGTTTGTCGAGCTGTTCAAATGCAGAGCGATAGATAGGTTCGCGTTTTTCCCATGGCTCATCCTTCATACTCAGTAAATCAATGTCACCAAGGTCCTCTACAAGAGCGACCCTTTTTCCTGGGTGATCATAAATGACCTCTGGGACATTAAAGCCAGCATCGGTCAGGAAATGAGAGACAGGTATGTAGTTTGCATTATCCTTTCTATCCATCGTGTAGTGAATACCGATGTAGGTAGGATGGCCTTCTGGCTTTAGACGAATGATTGTACGTCCTGAAGCACCTTTGGTAATAGGCTCCATGATACACGAATGCGTAGGACTTAGTTCAAAGTGATTACGAGCAGCTGATAGCAATGTGTCTGCGGGCATGTCGTGGGTTTAAGGATAGAGGGTTATGAAAACAAGATGAAATTTCATCATGAGGTGATGATTTCGTTATCGTAGCTCTTGTTTGCGTCTAGTTGAGCATTTTTCCACACGATAGTGCGGTTTAGTTGGGCTCCAGCTGGAATGACGGCATTAGGTCCAATAACGCAGTTGTTTTTATCAATAGATGCTTCTGGGTGAATATTCGCTTCCGAGTGAATGGCCTGTTTTTCTGACAATAGGTGTTGATGGATATCAAGGTAAGCTTCTGGATTTCCGATGTCGAACCAGTCACCTTCATCGAGAACGACGCCTCCCAGCTTCTCTTGTTTGATAAGCTCAATGAAGGCAGGGATAATTGATACAACTTCTTCGTCAGGGATTAAAGGTATAATCTCAGGATTAATACAGTAGATACCTGTGAATTGGTGGGTGCCTGGCTCAGACTTGAGGGTGTTCCGCATATCGGTGATTAGGTCGCCAGATAAGCTGACATTACGGTTGTCTCCAGTAGACCGGAGAGCAAGTGTTGCGACATTTCCTGACTCCTCGTGGTGCTTGATGAGTTTTGAAATATCGATATCGGTATAGATATCACCATTGTAGATAAGGAGAGGCTCGTTACCGATAAAAGAACTAATATTCCGAATGCCACCACCTGTTTCTAGGAGTGTGTTTTCATGAAAAAACTCAAGGCTAGCACCTTCAAATTGATTTTCAGGATACGCTTTGTGCCATTCATCTGCGAGGTGGTGTGTATTGATCGCAAAGTCAGTAACACCTACACTCTGGCAGTGACGTAGGGCGTAGTTTGCCATTGGTTCATGGAATAGAGGGACCAGTGGCTTAGGGAGAAAGTTAGTAAGAGGGCGGAGGCGTGTGCCTAGACCAGCACCTAAGATGAATGCTTTATGAATCACAGTAATAAAGAAATGAACGAATAAAGTGCGTTAAGCAAGGATCGACTCTAAAGCCCGTCGGTCAGGGCTAGGCATGGGGAGTTCTTCTAGAGCCTCGACCGTATGCCACTCTTCGTTTTTATCAGCATCAGCTGTGTGATCTGTGTAAACTCTTAAGGTCACATGGTATCTGGTAATACTGTAGGTGGTTTTCAGACAGAGTGCGAGGTCGAGCGTATCATCTAGCTTTCTACGTGGTATGCTCCACATGCCTTCACGTCTTTTTCCCTCTTGTTGCTGCTGAAGTAGGATTCTTCCATGTGAATCTTGAGCGAAAATAGCGAACTCATTGGTTCGGGTGATTTTAGCAGCTGTTTTTTTAATGGGTAATACTTCGGGGCTTGAGCAGAGGCAGAATTGGCTAACTGGACATTCCGTGCAGCTGGGCGATTTGTTTGAGCAATACGTCTGCCCTAGTTCCATAAGGGCGGAGTTGTAGCTACGGGCGTTTTTAGCCGGTAAAAGTTGGGTTGCCCATTGCCATAGCTGTTTATTACCGGCGCCATTATCGATGCGTTCTTGGAAATTAAAGAGACGTGAGAAGACGCGCGCTACATTAGCATCTACGATAGGTTGTGATTCATTGTAGGCGAATGAAGCTACAGCTCCAGCCGTATACTGACCTATACCTGGTAAGGCACGAATCTCATCATATTTTCTAGGGAAAACACCATGATGGTCACCTGTGATAGCGCGAGCCGCTGCGTGTAAGTTTCTCGCTCTACGGTAGTAGCCTAGTCCTTCCCATGCTTTTAGTATTTCTTGTTCGGTGGACTCTGCCATATCCCTAGCCGTCGGGTAAAGAGCCATGAACCGTGAGTAGTGACCTCCTTGCGCGGCAGGCTTTTTCCCATCCGTTTTTTTAGTTCCGAGCACCGTGCTAATCTGTGTTTGCTGGAGCATGATTTCAGAAACGAGGATCGCCCACGGGTCTTCAGTCTCTCGCCAAGGGTAACTTTTACCTTCTTTTTTAAACCATGAGATTAAGGCTTTCTGAAACGGTTTTATTTTCTCCAAAGGAGATGAGTCAGCCTTAGCAGCCGGTTTTACTTCGAGACGGGAGGTGGACATAGGAATACAGTCAGATCAGAATGAATTTAGCGCAGATTAATACGAATTAATAATTAGCCGAGCAGATAAATAGGTGCATATCGAATCTTGCGAAATGAGCGCTAGAAGGGCAATGTATACACACTAAGTATGAGTATGAACAGAGACGATATAGCTGCGATGCGAGAAGAGTATGGTAGCCGGGAGCTACTACGCGAGGATCTCAATGAAGACCCGACTAAGCAGTTTGAGTCTTGGTTTGATGAGGCGGTAGCTGCTCAGCTACATGAACCGAATGCTGTGGTCTTATCGACTCTCGGGTTGGATGACTTCCCTGTTTCCCGGACCCTGCTGATGAAATCGTTCGATGAGAGAGGTTTTGTCCTATACACAAACTATACCAGTGCAAAAGCACAGGAAATAGAGGCTCACCCAAAAGTGAATATTCTATTTCCATGGTGGCTATTAGAGCGTCAGGTCCGGGTCGAGGGTATAGTGGAGAAGGTAAGTAGAGAGGAATCTCAGGCTTATTTTTCCTCCCGCCCTAGAGCTAGTCAGATAGGTGCCTGGGTTTCTCATCAGTCGAAGGTGATCGATTCTCGCTCTGTATTAGATGAGCGAATGGAAAAACTAGAAGCTAGGTTCGAGGGCGCAGACGTGCCCCTGCCTGACTTCTGGGGTGGTTACCGTGTGAAACCTACTCGTTTTGAGTTTTGGCAAGGGGGCAAGGGGCGAGTTCATGACCGATTTCTTTACGAAAAAAAATCGAACGCTTGGAGTGTAGCTAGGTTGGCTCCATAATTTAATAGTTTAATTAGTCTGACGATAGAGACTATAGGTGTTGACGAGCAGGCTAACTGTGTACAAATTACTACCAAGTCAGAGGGGATATTAGGCTAGAGTCTTTTACTATACCGATGACGTATCCATTTAATTTTTTACCATCATGAAAAACTATCTCAAACTTTCACTTATGTTATGTGCCTCAGCATTTATAGCTGCAGGCTCTGCGAACGCTCAACAACTGAAAATTGCTACTGTAGACATTCAGTCGCTATTTAAGGACTATCACCGCACCGATACTGAACAAAAAGTGATTGCTGAAGAGTTTGCTCGTATTAATAAAGAGAACACAGAGCGTCAGAAAACGATCCGTGAAATCGAAGAGCAGCTTCAGAAGCTGAAGAAAAAAATCGAAGATCCTACTTTATCAGACAATGTAAGACGTGAGAAACTTGAAGAGCGTAATACAAAAATCAATGAAGGCAAAGCTATGGAGCAAGAGCGCCGTGACTTCATTAGCCGTCGCAGCCGGGCACTAGAAATTAAGAAACAAGGTAGTATTCAGGGTATCATGCAAGAAATTCGTGACCTTGTAGTAGAGCATTCTAAAAATGAAGACTTTGACTATGTATTAGATAAGTCAGGAGCTACTGCAAACGGAGTTCCATTCTTACTATACACGAAAGACTCTACTGACATTACAGCAGAAATTCTTACTGTATTAAATAAAGATGCACCAGCTCCTGTTAAGGAAGCTGCTGCTGAGTAGGTTCATCTATATTTCCAAAAAGCCTCTATACTTATACAGTATAGAGGCTTTTTCTTGTTCTGGTATTCAGTGTTTTTACTAGATAGACTAAATGTCAAATCGGTCTAAAAATAAGTATGTAACTGCAAATAGTAGCGATATATTAATAATTAAATGAATAATGTAGGCTCGAAAGCAGTCTTAACAGATATGATGATTAAAAAGCTAATGTTTTATGTAGGAGGTGCCCTGTTAATATCGGCGCTTAGTTCGTGTGTAGGGCCTACTAATGTATACCGTGACTCTGCTCCAATAGACACGTATCAAGGGGCTAACACTTATAAGGATTCGTATAGCGTTCTTCCTGTGGGGTATCAGACTGTATGGGTTAGTGGTGCGCCTTATTATTTTTATGGTAATAGCTGGTATCGTCGTTCAAATAGCCGTTTTATTAGAAGTTCGCGTCCGATAGGTTATAAAGGCTCTATTGGTAGAAGTTTTAGTAATTCGTCGAAATACAGATCGAGATCTTATGGTTCTCGATATACTAAATCTAAGGCTCTTGCTCAGAGCTCGTATCGGTCAAATAACAACCGCAGAATCAATAATAATGTTAAAAAGGTAACTGGCCGCTCTGCAAGCGTTTCTCAACGCGGATCTCAGATACGAAAAGCGCCAGTGCAAAACACTAGACAAAACTTTAGACAGAGTTCTTCAGCTAGGTCACAGTCAAGAATACGATCTACATCAAACTCTTTCCAAAGAGGAAATAGTTTTAGAAGCCGCTAGGCTTTATAAAAAAGGTAACGAATTTTATAAGTCACCGCTCTATTAACGAGCGGTGACTTTGTTTTAATAGTAGAGCTTGGGCTTTATTGGGGTTTTTCTAGTAAGTTATAGAGTAAATTATTAGAAAATATAGATCCTTTTGTTAGGTCTAGATGTCCTTTTGGAAGAAATAAGACACTGCTGTAATGAATAGGGGAATCGATTTGTGTTTTCTTATTGTTAGCCTTGCTAATACGCTCATCAGCTAGAGCGCTCGAGCGTATTACGGTGCCGTCGCCAGGGCTATAATTATTATAAGACCTCTTATTATTCTGAAGGTTGATTTTGGACTGTCTAGGTGTAGCAATAGCATCACCGGCAATTAATGAAATAGAAACGCCTTTAGGTGGAGTTGCTGGTCGATCAAGTGATCGGTGGAACTGTTTCGCCTTTTGAAGATTGTGTTTTAAGTGGTTATAGACGATCTCCTCTCTCTGCGGCTCACTAGTGGTTTGTGGTAATAAGTATTTGATTCTCTCTCGTTCAGATGGATTAAGAATGCCCCATTTTTGTTGTTTCCATAATTCAGGGTTATAAATATCGAGAGTTTGGTTATCGTTTGCATTTAAGAGTGCTTGATGCCGTGTTCGTGGTAGTAGCTCATAAACAGATGGATAGGTTCCTATAATAGATGGAGGGAATGTGGGGAGGGTTACTGAAAATAGCCGGCGCTTCCACCCAGATAAAAACGTTTTTCCATCCAGTAACTCGTCAAAGGCTTGGATACTTCCAGAATTTGGTGTGCCAACTAAAATAAGCTGATCGATATGCTTGGCTCCAGCCCAGTTTAATGAAGGTAGGTCGTTGTTTTTTGGAAGAGGTTGTTTTCCGTAGCGTAGGTAATAGCGAGCTATTAACCCACCCATAGAATGGGCAACGATGTTGAACTTTATGTTAGGTCTGTCCTCTCCGTAGAGCTTTATAGAGTTTTTACGGATAGCTTTTTTCTTATCTAAAATAAATTGATGTAATGCCTGTGCGTTTTCAGCATTAGACTTTCGCCAATCGTAGGAGAACTGGAAGCAGGTGAAGTGATTTTTTCCCCAGTCGATATCGTTTTTTCTCTGATTACTATCAATGTAGCCTCCAGTACCTAGAGTATTGAGTATCCGGCTATAAGCCAGTTGTCGAATAGGTAAGCCTAGTATACGAAAGTGTATGCTGCTCAGCGCGCCATCAGGACTTGCAGAAGCTTGTTGTCCAGTGCCGTGAACGGGTAGCGCTATGCGCGTAAGGTGAGAACCTTTTTTATACGATAGGAAGTCTTCACTGAAATTGCCCCAGATGGATTTCCCTGATACATCATCTATTATTTTAGACCCTAAGATTCCGGGGATGACTATGACCGGGTTGATTTCCTTCCGGTGTGAAGATGCCGCTTTACTGTATATACGGTTTAGATCAGCTGATGGTTGTTTCTGTAGTATTGTACAGCCACTCAGAATGAAAATATGAAGGGTTATTGTTAGGCTAATAAGGTATCGAATAGTCATTATTAATCTTTTATTTATTTTTTGTTTTACGCGAGAAGCCGTAGCTGATTTGAGCCCAGAAGGTTTTAGGGAAAACTTTCATATCATGAAAACCTAGCTCGAGATCTCTTCCATCACTCGGGATATAGGCTGTTTTAAAAAGGTAATCCCAGATGCTTAGGCTTAAGCCGAAGTTCATACCGTAGTAATGCTGCGGAGGTAGCTTTTTGGCATGATGCCAAATGTGCATTTGTGGATTATTAAATATATATTTTAGTGGGCCTAGTGGTAAATTAATATTTGAGTGATTAAAGTGCCCTATCACGACGGTAAATGCATGGACGATAAAAAACTCCTGAATCCCAAATCCGATAAGGGCGAGGGGGATATATTCGAGCGTTCGGTAAATCACGCTTTCCATCCAGTGAAAGCGAAGATGCGCAGCAAAGCCCATTTCTTTAACAGAGTGGTGGAGCTTATGAAACTCCCAGAGAAATGGGACGCGGTGGAGTAGTCGGTGCACATTCCAATGAATAAAATCTTTGAGAATAAATAAGATGAGAAATTGAACCCAAACAGGCGTCCCTCCTACCTTGATCGCGACTAGATTTGAAACCCCTACTACATGGAGCGCTCTATGAAAAAAATCTACCACGACGCTGGAGGCGGCATTGTGGATAATAAGAGAAAACAAAAAGAAGTTAAATATCATGTAGAATGCATCTAACCAGAAGTCTTTGCGGAACTTTGCTTGGTTCACTCTCCAAGGACGAAAGAACTCAAAGAGAAAAAAGATAATAGAGACAAATAACAACCAGTAAAAATAATTATGAAACCCAGGGTGGGTGACTTCATGCCAGAGGTAGTTAGCGTATGAAGAGTAGGCCTCTTTTGCTAATTCTATACTACGTGGCATAACGTAATTATTCTGATGAAACTGGCTTTTTCTCCTTACGTCGTTCAGCTAGTTGAGTGAGAGACGCCGGTAAGGTGTCGAAGATGGGCTCAGGGTTAGGGCCTGAGCTGTATCGGCCGAAGCTAAGCACTCCAGTAGGACACTGCTGCACACAGGCAGAACATCTAACACACTCAGGGTCCTCCATAGGCTTCCCTTTATTAGCAAAGTTCATAATATCGATCCCCTGATGGCATACGGATGTACAGACGTTACAGGAAATACATTTATCTTTATTAGCAAAGATGCGGAACTTTCCAAAGGAACGCTGATAGAGCTGCATGAGAGCTGATAGCGGGCATGCAAAACGACACCAGACGCGACCTGAGAAATGGAAGTAGAAAGAGACCCCGATGACCCCCGCCCAGAGGAGATCGACAAAATAGGCGTAATTAAAGAACGGTAAGCCTTTATCTACTCCTGGAGAGCCTTTGAGTAGATAGTCGGACGCCGCTCCCCAGAAGCTACTAGGGAAAACCCAGCCTAATATGCGGAACGCTAGGATTGTAAATGCGAACCAGAGGAAGAATTGCCCGATCATATTAAAACGTGTCCAGAATGGTCCATGAGGCATCTTCTGGCGGTGGGCGTCACCTAGAGTCTCAGCGAGAGCTCCACATGAGCATATCCAGCCGCAGTAAGCACCTTTACCCCAGCGTCTGACGATGAGAGGGATGATGACAAAGGTTTGAATCATACTGAGTATGAGCCAGCCCCATAGTGGCTGCTCAGTAAATATATTAAAGATGAACAGTGGCCATGCTAGTATAAAGCCGAAAGCTCTCCAATACTGGTCGGATCCTTCACCTTTACCGTTTGAGAGAAATGTTTCGCCAAACCACTGACCAATGCCGCCGTCAGAGAACCAGCCATTCGCGCCCATCCATGGAAGTATGATATATGGGAAGATGAATAGAGGTAGCCACTGGAAGAGGTTAAGAACAAGTGTTTGTCTTTTAACATAAGGTGTTTGTCGCCTTTTTATTCTTCTGATACCGAAGATGAGTACGAGCATACAGTATGCTAGAGAGTAGTAAAAAGATCGATCGCTGGCAGCATTTTTGATGGTTGTAATTAAGTTGCCTTCACCAAAATCAGGAATAAAAGTAGTTAAGACCTTAGGATCGAAGCTTCCAATCATTCCTTTTTTCCAATGATAGAGCCAGAGTCCGAATAGCAGGCTCATTACAATAGTAATCCACCAACGTGAATTTTTTTCATTAGAGATCTTGAGTCCTGAGCGGCGAAAGAAGTCGAGCGGTGCCTCACGTCCTAATGCTGCTAAAACAGCATCGTTAGGTAATGACTCTGTGCCGCTGTCAGAATCTTTAAGGGTGATGGAATCCTCTGAAATGGATGTAGGTTGAGTGCTCAGCTTACTGATGATTTTACCGTTTTGGATAAACTCATTAAGCTTTACAATATTATCTGGTTTAGGACGAGTGAACTCAGATTTTCTATAGGAAATGGAGACCTGAGCCCCGGCCTCTGCGAGAGCGATAGCGGCTTCTGCAGCACTATCACCACCGCCTACAACCATGATGTTTTGACCTGAAAAAGCTTTTGGATCGTGTAGTCGGTTCGAAACTTTACCTAGCTCTTCACCAGGGATTTTCATTTTCCTGTAATTGCCACTACGTCCAATCGCTATGATACAGCGTAGGGCGCGGGTCGTTTTTTCACCTTTGCCTGCGTGGTGTAGAATGATTTCAGACCCTTGTTTTTTAACATGGCTTATCATTCCTTCCGTTGTTTCTACGCCCGCCTCTTGCACCTGCTGCTTCATGCTGTGCAGCAGCTTTTCTTTCACACTTACATCACCTCCATAGGTTATACCTCCAGCTGGCTCTAAGTCAGTAGGGTAGGTGAAGATCGGCTTTCCTTTTGGGAAGTTAGCTACTGTGGAGAAGTCTTGTGAACTTTCAAATAAGACATATTTCAGGCCTGCTTTTTTAGCCTCTATAGCAGCGGAAAAGCCAGACACACCAGCGCCAATAATGGCGACATCATATGTATCATCATCGCTAGAGTTACGAGCCCCGCTGAAGTTACTTTCGGCGAGAATTGCTTGTATGGCCTTTGCTCCAGTGTCGGAAGAGAATTTTAATAAAGGGATTCCAGATAGGTCTCCTACAATTCTGATACCTTCAATATTGGTCAACCCGTTTTCGCCTACTTCAGGAAGCTTTTCGACAGTGCCAGCTGGCCATTGGCCGTGTAGCCAATTATAAAATTTAGTAATCATGTATTTTACAGAAACGATGTGGAATTACGGCTGCATCTTGCATGTTTTAGATGATATGAACAGCGCTATCTTATTAAGAATGATATAGAGTATTTGGACCTCATGCATATTGTATAGGTGAACTGAGTTGTTCTGCTAGTAGTGCCTTATATCTAGAAATAGGGAAATTTTTGAGGGGAACATACACAGACTCATCAAAATAAAAGAGGGGCAATTAAAGTTTTACTAGTAGGTCTCACTGTCAAACGCGAGGCTTACTAGCTTGTTGTGTCGTTGTAGTTGTCGCTGTTGTTGAGAATATTTATATAAGTCTATGCGACTGAGGTTAATTACAAGTAGAGTTTTTTGAGTTAGTGTTTTTTTACGATTCTTGGGTAACCTAGGGATATCTGCATTTACTCTTTCGTGCTCCTTTAAGGTCATTGGTAAATATATAACATAAATATTTAATGATTAAAATTGATGTTATTTCATTCGTCGATGAATTATACTCATCTGAGAATCCCCATGACATATCTCGAACGAATTCATTTAGAAATTATACGCGCTGTAGAAAGACACGGAAGTATGACCGCCGCGGCAGACTCGCTAAACCTCACTCAGTCAGCATTGAGCCACAGTATACGTAAGCTTGAAGATGCCTTAGGTGTGAAAATATGGCATCGCACAGGCCGCCAGCTAAAGCCTACACAAGCGGGAGAGTATCTACTGCAAACTGCAAACAGGCTGCTGCCTCAGTTTGTAAGGTCTGAAGAACAGTTAAAGCAGTTCGGTAGGGGAGAGCGGGGGTCTTTACGTATTGGGATGGAATGTCACCCTTGTTACCAGTGGTTACAGAAGATTACGGGGCCTTACTTACGAGACTGGCCATCTGTGGACCTAGATGTGAAGCAGAAATTTCAGTTTGGCGGTATAGGGGCTCTGCTGGCACATGATGTGGACTTACTCGTAACGCCTGATCCATATAGGAAAAAGGGGTTATACTTTGAACCAGTGTTTGATTATGAGCAGGTATTAGTCGTCGGAGAAGACCATCCGTATCGAGATTCTGACTTTGTCATTCCACGGCAACTCGGAGACGAGATTCTTTTTACTTATCCGGTTTCTCAAGACCGACTCGATATTTATACAAACTTTCTTTCTCCTGAAGGGATGACTGTCAGGCGCCAAAAAGTAGTAGAAACGACGGAAATGATGATCCAGATGGTAGCATCTGGTCGAGGTGTCGCGGCTCTACCAAGGTGGTTAGTAGAAGATCATTCGAGTAAATATCCAATATACCCAGTTAAGTTGGGAAAAAAAGGGCTGGCTAAAAAAATATATTTAGGAATCCGTGAAGCTGACCGAGAGGTGGATTATATCGCTGCGTTTTTAAAACTTGCGCAGTCATCTTGATAGTGAGTTATCAGGGTTCC
>CAYNLE010000012.1:21098-36586 GCA_964397975.1 uncultured Verrucomicrobiales bacterium
GTTACAGGTGAGGCAGTTACAGGTGATGCTGTTGATTTTTTCACTAATTCAGGTGATCAGGTCGATTTTAACTTCATTAATGGAGGAATCGACTTCATTAATCCTGATTTAACTTTCGATCTTAGTGGTCGCCCAGCTCCTACAGCTGACTTTGGAAGCTTTACAACTACAGCAACAAGCATAACTTACATTAAGCCACCTCAATCACAGCTTGAAGGATTTAACTTCAGTTTCACACCAGTGGCAGTTCCAGAGCCGTCATCAACAGCTCTTCTTGGACTTGGTGGACTTGCTCTTCTTGCTCGTCGTAAGAGAAGCTAATCATTTAGAAATTAATTTTTTTGTTTTTTTAAGAGCGCTCCTTTGGAGCGCTCTTTTTATTTAGGCTGAACCTAGATTATAAGTATGAAATACAGCCTAATTAAGTAAATACAGACTATTTTCATAGGGGGTTCCGAGAACTAAATCAGAATATCCCCAAAGAATAGATTAGCTTAATCTACTAGCTATTTTATACCGCACCATATTGGACCATGGCATCAGCAACCTTTATGAAGCCTGCTATATTAGCTCCTTGCACGTAATCAGTGTAGTCACCATGAAGTCCATATTTAGCGCAGCTGTCATGAATGTCTAACATGATAGACTTTAGTTTGTCGTCTACTTCTTTACGAGACCAAGAGAGCCGTAGGGAATTCTGACTTTGTTCAAGTCCTGATACAGCAACTCCTCCTGCGTTCGCGGCTTTAC
Organism: uncultured Verrucomicrobiales bacterium; assembly: GCA_964397975.1. Lineage (GTDB taxonomy): Bacteria > Verrucomicrobiota > Verrucomicrobiia > Verrucomicrobiales > Akkermansiaceae > Oceaniferula. The sequence goes on from CAYNLE010000012.1 coordinate 21,849, forward strand.
CAGGAGCGAAGTGAATTTGCTTTTCACGGAGATATTTTACGGCTTCAGCATCCACAGGCATATTAGCGCCTTCGGCTATAGCAATGAGGCCGTTTTCTATCAATTGTTTAGCATCAGCTAGGTGTAATTCATTTTGAGTGGCACATGGTAAGGCAATATCAGTTTTGATTGACCAAGGTGTTTGGCCTTCATGATAGGTAGCCTCTGGGTAATGCTTCAGATACTCTGAGATTCTAGCTCGATCTACTTCTTTGATTTGTTTTATGACTTCGAGCTTTTCCTGAGTGATCCCACTAGGGTCGTGAATGAAACCCGCGGAATCAGAGAGGGTGAGGACTTTAGCGCCTAGTTGAATAGCTTTTTCTGCTGCATAGATGGCGACATTACCAGAGCCAGATAGAGTGACGGATTTATTCTGTATACTAAGCTTGTTATGTTTTAGCATGTTATCTGTGAAATAGACGCATCCGTAGCCAGTGGCTTCTTTACGGATTAAGCTGCCACCATAAGATAAATCTTTGCCTGTTAATGTACCTGTCCACTCATTACGAAGTCGTTTATACTGGCCAAATAGATAACTTATTTCACGTGCTCCGACGCCGATGTCTCCAGCGGGAACATCTCTGTCTTCGCCGATATAATGCTGAAGCTCGATCATGAATGATTGGCAAAAGCGCATGATTTCATTATCACTTTTTCCTTTAGGGTTAAAGTTAGATCCACCCTTGGCTCCTCCCATAGGTAGACCAGTAAGGCTGTTTTTTAAAGTTTGCTCGAAGCCTAAGAATTTTAAAATACTAAGGTTAACTGTAGGGTGAAAACGTAGACCTCCCTTATAGGGTCCTATAGAGTTATTAAACTGCACACGGAATGCACGATTGACGCGGATATTGCCTGCATCATCTTGCCATGTGACTCGAAAAGAAATTACTCTATCGGGTTCAGCCATTCTCTCTAGAATACGAGCTTTCCTGTATTTAGGGTGTTTCTCTAAATAGGGGAAAACTGTTTCCGCCACTTCTTTAACAGCCTGATTAAATTCAGGTTCGTTGGGGTTTCTTTTCTCTAGGCCCTTGAGAAAGCACTCAAGGTTGTCACAGAAGGTATCTTCAAACATATGTGGTAAGGTAGTAGAATTAATTATATATTAGCGGTTTATTTTTTTGATAACGTTTTCCAGTTTGTATTAGCTAAGGAAATACTATCTTCGATATTAGCGTTAAATTTTTTTGAGACAGTTTTGTTATATTGTAGGTAAAGCTTTCCATTATGAATTTTGAATACCTTGGGGTTGATTTTTATTAATTTATTTATAGTCACCCCATATGCACAGTAGCCTCCGTATGCTGGTAAATACTTAGATGGTTCTGTTTTAAAGATCTCTAGATTTTCGTTAGATGTAAAGTAGTAATTAGCTCCTTTGTATTCTATAGCATGCGCTTTATTGCCCTTTTTAGCAGCGTTTTCTGTGAAATAAGCAACTAAGTCGTAGCCTTTGATTGCAGGTTTTGTCGTTTTTCCTATGCAGCTTAGGGTGGCTAGGAGTGTGCTTAATACCACTATAAATAAGGTTTTCATTTTTCTGTTATGTTTTGAATGAAGTATAAGGTTTTAATCTTATAGAGCGGTTATAGATATGAGTATTGTAAGTAGTTTTTTATTCCTTTCCTTATCAGCTTACATTTTTTTATTACTGGTTGCGTTTTATTGCTAGCGAGGCTATTTGCTAACTAGGTTATGAATATTAAAAATATAGGCATGTTGGGAATAGCTGCGTTCTTCCTAGTCTCATGTAAACAGGGAGCGGAAGTAGAGTCAGTAGAGGTAAATGAGGGTCGAGACCTCGTGATGGAGTCAATAGACGCACATGGAGGCTTAGATCAATGGTATGGTAACGGTCAGCTGAAGTTCCGCTGGACATATCATATGACAGACCGTGGGCCTGGGGCTGTGGTCGATACAGTTCAGGTAGTAGATGTAAAAACGCTTGCTGTGAAGCATGAGGTGGTAGGGAAAGATATTGAGTTTGGTGTGAATCAAGGCAAAGGCTGGATTCAACCTGCTGACGCGGAGTTTATGCCTCCTTACCGATTCTGGGCTCTAACACCATATTACTTCTTAGGGATGCCGTTTATATTTAATGACGAAAATGCAAACTTTGAGCTATTAGCTGATACGAAAGAGTTTCAAGGGAAAGCTTACCAGCAAGTTAAAATTACCTATAACAAGGAAGCTGGAGATTCTCCAGATGACTATTATGTATTACTCATCGACCCTGAAACGAAGGTAACAAGAGGGGCGTATTATATCGTGACAAGTGATTTGTTAGGACATCCGAAGGTTGGGCCTGAAAAATTTATCACATTGGATAATTTAGCTGATGTGAGTGGAGTAAAGCTTGCTACAGGTCACATTACCTACAAGATGAAAAACGGTGTGATAGGGGAGCAAATGCGCTACGCCGATGTGAATGATGTAGAGTTTTTAGTAGAAGGAACAGAAGACTTATCCGTCAGGTAGAAAGTTCTTAAGAATAAAAAAGGCCGAGGTGATGTATGATACATTATCTCGGCTTTTTTATATATGAGGTGTGTAGTGACGACACATTAGGATAAATGCGCCGTGAGTTTTTTAAAAATCGATAGCAAACCCACCTCGGCTACTAACCGCCTTAGCGATATCAATGTGAACCCAGCGTAGCTCATACTTAGGGCCCCATGAATCACTTACTGCTATTTCTTGTGTTATTTTATTATAGCCAATAATCATACATATATGGTGGTTACTTTCATCAGCTTTGAACAGCGAAGTTAGTTCTTCGGCTTCGGCGCTGATAGTATTAGCCCAGCTACCGAAGTCTTCTATTTCGAGGCGCTCTTGGCTCCTTTTGTTAACCAGCTTATTATATGCAGGTAAGCTGCGCATCTGCCATAGTATAGGAACGCCTTTATCGATAAACTTTTTTATTTTTCTAATTTCTAAATCTTTTTGAAGTTCAAGCTCTTTAATACGTCGAGCTTTACTCCTGATGATTCTTTTACAGTTGTCAGCGAGTAATCTTGTATTTGTCCCTCCTTTAGCTGATGTGGCAGCAGTAGCCAGTTCATACATGTCAGCAGGGATGCTCATATAGTTCATAGCTCTTTCGAATGTTGCTGGTGCACAATATCCTTTTGGCCCTTGATTAACCATGGGGATATTTTGGATGACGATATCGCCGTTGTCTTCTGAACTGACATTCTTTATAAGCTTCTTTTTTAGTTCTGAATCTTTGATGAAGGCAACTTTACCTTCGAGCTCAGCATTTGATCTTTGAACGATGAGTAAGCTTGTGTATTCATTTTCTTTAGAGGTAAGGAGGAAGCTGTGGTCTTTGACGTCCCAGCGGCTTACCTTTCGCTTTTCGGTTTTTTCACCGTAGTATTGTTTGGCTGGTTCTTGACCTAAGTATTTAGTTAAGCGCGCAGTGATCGTTTTAGCATCTTGTTCAATAGCTTGTTGGAGAGACCGTGTGTCTGTGTTTTTAGTTTTTTTATTGTCGAAATGAGACTCACCAAAGCCGGCAGTGGTATTATAGTCTCCCTTGTTAGCAAAAATAAGGGAGAACCTAATGGGCGTGCCTCCTTGACCTGAATAAAGTGTTGCGCAGTATGGACGGGTTCCAAGAAATGAATAGTCAGCTGGTGGATACAGTCTGAAGCTTGCAGAATCTTTTTTGATCGATTCAACAGGCCACTGAATGCGCTCTGCTATATCTTGAGATTGCTCAGTCCAGAGAGACTGATTTAAAAAAAGAGGATGGCTGATGGCTTCGTTAATCGAGCTGAAGGCCTCTGTTTTCTGCGTGGCTTGTTTCTCTAGAGCTTCTTTAAGAGCTACAATAGAAGCATCAGATAATTCTGATAGGTTGAGCGTTCGCTCTTGGCTTTTGAAGAAAAATGTAAACAGCTCACCTTTTAATTTAATTGGCTGAACCTGAATTGATTTACCATTTGACCTTTTAGTAATCTGTATTTCTTGTGAATCTTGCGCAGCTAACAACATTCCGGATACAAAAAAAGCGAAGCTTACTAGGTAGGATTTAAATGTAGTTATCATTGGAGTAATATAATACAGCCTAAGCTGCTTTTTTTAGAAATCGATAACAAAGCCACCAGGGCTAGTCACCGACTGAGCGATGTCGATATGAACCCAGCGAAGTTCGTAACCTAAACCCCATGAGTCACTTACGGCAAGCTCCTGCGTTTTTTCATTATAACCAATTATCATACAGATGTGATGATTAACCTCTTGGCTTTTAAATTTTGAGGACAGCTGCTGAGCTTCTTTTTTGATTGAGCTTGCCCATGTTCTGAAGTCCGTAACCTTTCTACGCTGGGCTGTTTTCTGATTAATGAGTGCGTTATATGAGTTAAGACTACGCATTTGCCATAGAATGGGGATACCTTTATTAATGAAATGCTTGATATTTTTTATTTTCAAATCTTTCTCAAGCTTAAGCTCTCTAATACGGCGTGATTTACTACGGATGATATGCTTACAGTTGTCTGCCAGTAGGGTGGTGTTAGTCCCTCCACCCGCATATGTGGCGGTGGTGGCTAGTTCATACATATCAGCAGGGATGTTCATATAAGTCATTGCCCTTTCGAAAGTAGCCGGAGCACAGTAGCCTTTTGGACCTTGGTTTACCATTGGGATGTTTTTAATGACTATATCGCCGTTAGGTTGGGTGCTAACGTTTTTAAGTAATTTTTTCTTTAACCCTGAATCGCTGATTGTGGCTGCAAAGCCTTTGGAATTAGCATTTTTATTATCTACAATGAGTAAACTAGTATATTGATTATCGATAGAGGTTAGCAGAAAGCTGTGATCTTTGTAATCCCAACGGCTTACTCTACGGCTTTCAGACTTTTCTCCATAATACTGGCGTATGGGATTCCTTTTAAGGTGCTTAGTTAGAGTTTTACTAATGGTATCAGCATCGTGTTTGATGGCCTTTTGTAAACTTTGCTGAGCGCTTTTCTGCGAGCGGACTTTTTTAAAGTGATCTTTACCTGAGCCTACGATACTTGCATAGTCTCCTTTGTTAGCAAAAATAAGCGAGATCCTGGTAGGTGTTCCATCTGTTCCTGCGTATAAAGTAGCGGAGTAAGGGTGAGCACCTAGAAAGGAATAGTGCGGGGGTGGGTAGAGTCGGTAGCTTGCTGAATCATCCTTAAGTGACTCAATAGGCCAGTTGATACGAGTTGCTATTTTCATAGCTTGTTCTTCCCAGAGTGAGTTTTCTAGGAAGAGGTTGTGCCCGATGGCTTGGTTGATTGGGTGAAACGCTTTGTTGCTATCCGAGGCGGCTTGTTTAAATGCTTTATTAATCTCTACTCGAGAGTGATCAGCTACTTTTGAAATGTGGATGCTCTGAGTTTTTCCATTCAACATGAATGTGAAAATATCACCATGGATAGAGACCGGGGCGACTGAGATAGAGCGGCCTACATCTTTAAATGTGATGTAGATCTCTTTACTTGTTTCAGCTTTTAGATGACTACAGAGCGCAAACAGTAGAGAGCAAACGATATAAAAATTAACCTTTGAGAGGAACAACACAAAAGGAGTTTGGCGTTTGCTACTATTATTATCAACTATAATAGCTGTGACATGTTGGGCTGGTATTAGCCAGTAGCAGCCATTGCTTCATTCACTTTGTTACTTTCGTTTATACCACAGAGATAGGCGTGGCAGACGAGGCTGATCTCGTCTCGGACTCTTCTGAATTCTTTTTTGATGGAATCTTCAGAGCCTTCGAATTTAGCAGGGTCGTCAAATGACCAGTGGTAGCGGTTGATCTGACCTGGGAATGAAGGGCATTGTTGATCTACCTTGCCACAGACAGTGATGACAGTGCTGATTTCCTGGTTAAGATATTCAGATAGGTTTTTCGAACGAGCTTCATCTAGAGGCATGCCAGCCTCTGCCATGACTTCGATGGCAAGAGGGTGAACATAGCCTACAGGGTCTCCTCCAGCACTCATAACCTCATAGTTTTTACCTTTGAGGGAATTGCTTAGTATAGCCTCGGCCATTTGGCTTCGGCATGAGTTTCCAGTGCAAAGAATGAGGATAGATTTTTTGGCCATAAAGATTTTAGTTAGCCTCGTTAAGTGTCCAACCGTAATCGCTATAGGTAATTTTTACACTGCCTTTTGTGATTGTCTTCTTCGAGAAGTAGGGGTTGACGAATGCTTCTACTGAACCTGACTTTTTCTCAAAATCACCTTTAAACCAGTCAAATAGAGGGGAAAGGGTGAGGGTTTTACCGCGAAGCTTATTGACGGACTTGTTAGCCATGAATTTCTTGGTCTGCTTCTCGAGCTGCTTATTTAGCTCTTTAGCTTTGTAAGCTTCATCGAGTAGTGGAGGGCAGCCAGCAGAGGCACAGTTCAGGGCGAAGTGGATACGGGGCTCATTAAACGATTTTCTGATGAGCTCATTTTCGAGTTTATCTAGGCTGGTGATAGATCCGAACACATTTACGGTGTTAGATTTCCACGGGCCTTTTTCACCACCGACCTCATCTTTCAGTGATTTTATAGGGTAATGGTCGAGCACTAGGTTGAGTGTCGTAGCATTGTATAAGTTAATCAGAAAAGATAAGCGTTCGTCAGAGCTCCATTTTTTAAACTCAGACTCTTTAACCTTTGATAGATCCTGAAGGTAAGATTTTAGCTCAGGGTGCTGACTTTTGAGTGAAGCATATTTTACTCCAGATTGAGTCGCTTTGCCTTTGATGATTTTAGTTAAAGCTTGGTGAGACTGGTCAAAAGCAAAGCCTTGAGTAAGGCTAATGAGCGAAAGCCCGAGTGTTAAGTATATCGTTTTCATGTGTGTTACCTATAAGAGTTCGGTGATTACTTTTTATTCCATTTAGCTAGTCTGCGGATACGAGGGAGCCTCCACATGACGATCCTTCTGCAGCTGTGCATCCGAAACAATGTGAAGCAGTCTTAATCGGGATGCCAGCAAATTCTTCTAGATTGAGATCCCAAACATATATTTGGGATTTGGTGTTTAAGCCTAAGTTAAGCTGTTGGTTGAAATCACAGTCAAAAACTTGACCTTGCCAGTCGACGCTGATGGTGTCTCGACACATCAGTCCATCTATGGATGCAGTGTTAAAAGACTCGACTAGTAGCTGCTGATACTCGTGGAGTTTTTTCTGACGTTTAAGGTAGGACGCATAGCGAGCTATCGGCATGTTTGTTATGCAGTAAAGGTCATTAAATGTAATGCCGAAGTTTTCCTGCATTTCTTTTTTATAGACCTTTTTAAGAGCATCTTGAGCTGGAGGGAGGTCCGGGCCACCAGGGTTAAAGACGAAGTGTAGCTTGAGGTTTGGTTCTTTTCCAAAGCCAAGCTTATTGAGCTTCTGGAAGGCTGAGATAGATGAGTCAAAGACACCGTCGCCTCGCTGAGCGTTTACATTATCCGGTGAATAGCAGGGCATGGATGCTATGATAGTAAGTTCGTGCTCAGTATGGAAGTCAGCGACCCATTCGAAACCAGGTTCATTAATAATGGTAGCATTAAGGCGAGTGATGATTTCACGTGGCTGCTCAAAGCTCCTGATTCTCTTGATGAGTGCCTGGAAGTCAGGGTGCATCTCGGGAGTTCCGCCTGTTAAGTCAATGGTGGGGATAGTTGTTTTTTCAAACCAGTCGATAGTTTTCTCTAGGTCATCATGTGTGATGAGTTCCTTACGGTGAGGTCCTGCGTTCACGTGGCAGTGCACACAGGTGAGATTACATAGTTTACCTAGGTTTAGTTGGAGCACTCTGGGGTCAATGCGTGTGAGCTTTTTTCCCGAGCATGTGAGCTTTTGGTCAAACGAGTTCATGAAGAATGGGTTGTAATTTTTTGATAGTGCTTTCTGGCCATAGCTCGCGCGGAGTGGCTATTGAATGAGCTAGAGCGGTGTGCTCCGGCCAATTTGGAGTTTTAGGAATATGCGGGAGTAAACGCCCAAGGATGTTTTTGGCGTTGTCAGCATTGTCTAGTAAGTGCTGCAGGACAGATTTAGTAGTGACAGCCTCTTCCTCGGTTCTCCAGCAGTCGTAGTCTGTAACCATTGCCATAGTGGCCAAAGCAATGCCCGCTTCTAGAGCAAGCTTTGCTTCTGGTGCGTTAGTCATACCGATGATGTCGAAACCTAGCTGCCTATGCATCTCAGACTCAGCACGTGTGGAGAATGCAGGGCCATCCATGTTGATGTAAGTTCCTTTAGGGTGAACTTCTAGCCCAGCTGCGGTAGCATGCTGAATGATTATTTCTCTAAGCTGATGACTATATGGGTCAGCTGCTGATAAATGAGCTACTATGCCGTTTCCGAAGAAGGTGGAGGCTGGCCGCTGGCAGGTGCGATCGACCAGCTGGTCTGGGACTACTATATGTCCTGGCTCGTATTCTCTACGTAAGCTGCCAACGGCTGTTACACAGACAATAAACCTTACACCGAGTGAGCGTAGAGCCCAGATATTAGCACGGTGGTTAATTTCTGTTGGTAGTAGCCGGTGACCTCTGCCGTGACGTGGCAAAAAGACAACGTCACGGTCAGCGAGGGTTCCCTTCATGAGGGCGTCAGATGGATCACCAAAAGGTGTTTCGACCTGAACCTCTTGGAGGTTTTCTAGCTGGTCTAGTTCATAGAGGCCGCTGCCGCCTATGACGCCTATGGGAGAAGGGCGGCTCACTTTAATTTAGCAGCAGTTAGGACCGCATTCTGTTATAGTTTCGTTATATGATGTTCCTTTAGTTTCTGAACCTGCACGGATAGCGCTACGGCTGCAGTCAAAAGGCTTAGCATCATCTGCTGAAATTTCAGTTAGAGGATCGAGAAACTGGAAAGAGTCAGCATAAGGTGCTTTTTTATAAATATCATATGTCTTAGCACATACAGCACTTCTTACACCTCGCTCTAGCTGGTGGCCGTCATCATCTGTTACGGTTTTAAATGGCCCTTTGTAAACGACAGCTTGGTTATGATCCATGCATGCGCCTTCTTTGCCTTTGAATGCTTGTACTGTGACGGAGCGGAACTCGATGCCTTCATGTGTCTGCCAAGGTTCTTTTTCAAACTTAAGGAATTCAACGCCGTAGAATCCGACTTCTTCAAAAGCTTCTGCAAAGCCGGTTTCGGTATAAGATCCTGAAATGCAGCCGCTCCAAAGGTCCTCGTCATCAGCGAGGTGCTGAGGAATCTCTTCATCACTGACGATATCCGATATGACAGCTCTACCTCCTTTTTTCAGAACACGGAAGATTTCTTTGAATAGCTGCTTCTTTTGGTCAGCTTCTACAAGGTTAAGCACGCAGTTAGATACGACAACGTCGATAGAGTTGTCAGGGATCATAGTGAATTCACTGCGCAATCTTTTGGCTGTGCTTTCTACTGCTAGATAGTCTTCGATGTTGCTTACTGGTGATTTACCAAGCTCTTCATTTAAAAGTTCCAAATCGAGCGCTAGGTCTTGGATGCGACCTTTTCTGAATTCTACGTTACTGTGGCCGATGTTTTCAGCGACAACGGGCGCGTAACGGCGAGCCACCTCGAGCATGTCATCAGTCATGTCTACTCCGATTACTTTTCCCTTAGGTCCGACAACTTGTGATGCGATGAAGCAAATCTTCCCTGTTCCAGAGCCTAGGTCTAGTACTGTTTCGCCCTCATGAAGGTATTGTGCAGGGTCGCCACAGCCGTAATCGCGCTCAATCACTTCGCTTGGGATTGCTTTGAGGTATTGCGGGTCGTATTCGACAGGGCAGCATAGTAGTGGCTCGACAGCCTTGGAAGCTGCTGCATAACGTTCTTTAACTGATGATTCAGTGGATGTATTCATATCGTAGATAGTGGTTTGGAAATAAATGAGTGCTTCTGAGAAGCTCGTGTTAGTGATGGAAGATCGTCAACGTCTTCTAAAAGGTCAAGAGAGTGTGGAGATAATTTTAATTTATTAAAGCACTTCATAGTCTCTGTGTAAACTTCTGATGTGCTCCATGGGATGTTTTTGAAAATATCTGGTAGGTTTTCGTGTAGCCCGAGTAGCCAGTAGCCGCCATCAAGAGCGGGACCTATTACAGGTTTACTATTGAGTAGATGATCACCGGCTTCAAGTAGATGTTGTTCGGTTATATCAGCGCAGTCACCACCTAGTAAGATAAGGGGAGCTGGGTTTTTGTGGAAACTTTGAGAACAGGCAGCGTCGAGCTTGTCTCCGAGAGATCCATCGACCTGTGGGTAGAGCTGGATGTCGTCACCTAACCATGCTTTCATTTCGTTTTCAGCTTCTTTAGGGGCAAAGTAGATATGTAAGTTATAGGATTTTGGGATAACCGAAACGGTGTGTTTAACGATCTTTCGGTATATCTCAGACGCTGTGGTCTCTCCGTCTACGCCTAAATCCTTGGCAAGTCTTGTTTTTACAAGACCAGGACGTGGAGCTTTGAGAAAAAGTAAGATGGTAACTGGCACGATGACGCTATGAGTATAAGTATTTGATAATAATTAACAATGTATTGATGTTGTGTAGCGTAATTTATTCCCAAAAAAATACGATTGCGAAGAAATAATTTCTTTCGCTAGACTTATACTGAAATTCATACTTGATTCGCCCCTGTTCTTAGCTTTTCAGAGTTTGAGATCATTAATACCTAATATTATGTTAACAATTATTTTAGATGTTTTCTTATGGCTCGTTTTTACATGCTACTTACTAGCGGCACTCGGATTAATGGTGTATGGCTTAAATACGTATGTATTAGTTTTCCTATTCGGGAAAAAGGTGAAAGAATCACGAGCTAGGCAGGCTGAGCAGAAGAAAGTGTTTCTAGAAAAGGTAGAGACTGATGGTGATTCTGCATGGCCAATGGTAACAACTCAGCTGCCTCTTTATAACGAATACAATGTTGCTGAGCGAATTATCCGTGCCGCATCTAAGATAGAGTATCCAGCAGGAAGGCATCAGATTCAGGTTGTTGATGATAGCACAGATGAGACTAGAGATCTAGTTGATGGTCTTGTCGCTGAACTTCAGGCACAGGGAATATTGATAGAGGTAAGCCGTAGAGAAGGACGTGAAGGTTATAAAGCTGGAGGTTTAAAGGAGGCTATGAAAACAGCCACTGGAGACTTTTTTGCTATATTTGATAGCGACTTTGTTCCTGAACCTGACTTCTTACTAGAGATGATGCCTCTCTTTCGTGATGAGAAAACAGCACTAGTGCAGGCTCGCTGGGGTCACCTCAATGCAGAGCATTCATTGCTGACTAAGGCTCAGTCAGTAGGGATCGATGGGCACTTCGTTATTGAGCAGGTCGCCCGAGCTGAAAACAATCTATTTTTAAACTTCAATGGAACAGCAGGTGTGTGGCGCGCAGCGGCTATCGAAGATGCGGGGGGCTGGCATGCTGATACATTAACTGAAGATTTAGATCTGTCATATCGCTGCCAGTTAAAAGGCTGGAAGTTGGAATACGCTATCGATGTTGTCGTGCCAGCTGAGCTACCTGAAACGTATTCGGCTTTCCGTAGTCAGCAGTTCCGCTGGGCGAAAGGGTCTGTTCAGACGGCTAAGAAACTACTTAAGACGGTAATACAGTCAGATAATGGCATACTGCTGAAGAGTCAGGCTGCCTTTCATGTGTTACATTATGTAGCTCACTTGATGATGTTTGTTTTAGCTTTGTTAGCGCTGCCGTTGACATTATTCCTTCCTAGATTTTCGGATACTGGAGGGTCTGCGTTTTTTGTTTTCCCTTTAATAGTGGCTACCTTCGGCCCTAGTATACTTTATTTAACGAGTCAGTGGTATTTAAGACCTGAGACATGGATGAATAGGATTCTATGGCTACCGGGAATGGTAACGATCGGTTTTGGTATCTGTCTTTCAAATACGCGTGCGGTGTTAGAGGCCTTGTTTAATGTGAAAAGCGGATTTGTTAGAACTCCTAAAAGTGGCGAGTCAGTCCAGAAGCTTTATCAGACAAAGAGAGACTGGGTTCCTATAGCCGAACTATGTGCTTCTTTTTACTGCATTATTACGGTGATAGCATCAGTTTCACAAGGTGTGTATGGAGGTTTTGTATTTTTCTTTTTCTACGGTGTTGGCTTTTTCGTCACAGGCATGAAGAGCCTATCTGAACAAAAAGTAAGAACGTGACACCTTTTTCATGGCGCGGGCTTGTTTTTATAGGCTCGTTTATACTGCTGCTGAGTATTGCTTTTACTTGGGGGCAGTTAGTCCGTATTCAGGACGGCGGCTATTTTCGTATGGTAGGTCACGCTGGGATGGCTCTGTCGATGCTGGCGTTGACCTTTTCTTTTCCTCGACTTTCTCGCAGTAAATCGTTTGTCCTTATTTTTGTAGGGTCAGTGATTATTCGCTTCGCTTTGTGGTCAGCCCCTGTTTCTGATGATGTAAACCGTTACCTCTGGGAAGGTAGCTTGTCATGGAAAGGTGAGAACCCTTACGCCAGACCTAGCGGCTCAGAAGAGCTGACCCATTTACGAGACCAATACTGGGATGATATGAATCATCATGAGCGTCTGACGGCATACCCGCCAGGTATGGAGCTCATTATGTCAGCAGCGAGCTGGTGCTGGTATGACCTCCAGGTTTTCAAGGTAGTCGCTTTGGTTGGTGATTTTTGGACGATGGGAATATTGGTTCTGCTGATGACGGAAATGAGGAAGCCGCCTCGCTGGCTCTGCTTTTATGCGTTTAACCCAGTGATACTAGTTTCGTTTGCTGCTGAAGCGCACTTTGACAGTATGATGGTGGCTGCGTTAGTGACCACATTATGGTTCGTGAAAGCGAAACGTTGGTTTTGGGTATGGTTCTTTTTTGGTGTAGCTGTGCAGATGAAGTGTATTGTGATCATCTTGCTTCCTTATTTTATTGTCCGTGCTGACAGGAAGAAGTCGTTACCTTTCTATCTCGTTTTGATTATTCCGAGTCTTTATTATGGGAGTGATGTGATTAAGGGGTTGGAGGGTTTATTAGGTTTTGGTGGTGAGGGTGCGTTTAACGGTGGTTTTTATGAAACGTTGAGGTATTTGGGCGTTTCGAATGTTTGGTCGAGAAGGTTTATAACTTCGGTTTTTGTCATCATCGGTTTGTTTTTTGGGTGGAGGACGCTTAGGGGGAAAGAGCAAGATTTGTTGAGATTGTCTTTTATTATTTTGGGCGTATTTGTAGCGTGTTCACCCATCGCTCATTTTTGGTATTTTAGTTGGGTGATACCATTTTTAGTGATTCGTCCGTCGCTGAGCTGGTTAGTTATAACTTCTACAACAGGTGTTTATTATATGGCCTGGGCTAATTCTGAATTACATGGAGTCTGGGGCTATGACAGGAAATGGGTGGTGCTGACATGGTTGCCATTTTATGCTGCGGTGCTGTGGGAGCTTCGTTATGAGTGGAGGAGACTTACTGGGAGTTCATATCAGTCAGTTGAAACTATTGATTTAGTGATTCCTGTGTTTAACGCTGCAGATGGCTTAAGTGATTTTCTGAAAAAACTAAAATCAGTTAGTGGTGAAGCTCAGCAGATTATTATAGCTGATGGAGGTTCGAGTGATGATACAGTAGCCATTGCTGAGCGACATGGCTGTGTAGTTGTGCAGACGGGGCTGGGACGAGGGGGGCAGATAGCTGCTGGTATGAGTCGTTCGAGCGCCGATTTGATAGCTATTATTCACGCTGATACCCTCCCTAGAGAAAGCTGGATTGATGATGTTTTTATCGCGGCTAAAGAAGAGTGTCTCGCGCCAGCGTTTGCTCTGGGGCAGAGATTTGCAAAAAGTAATCCAGGTCTTCTGTTGGTCGAAGCTATGAATGAAGCTAGAGTCGTTTTTGAAGGCTCTATATTTGGTGATCAAACACTTATTGTTAGGGCTGAAGCTCTTGAGCGTATGGGAGGTTTCCCAGATCAGCCTCTGATGGAGGATGTAGAGGTCAGCTGGAGGCTAATGGAGCAGGGCAGAGTAGTCTATATAGGACAAGAGTGGAGTGTTTCAGCTGTTAAATGGAAACGTAAATTCACGTCACGTTTTCGGCAGGTGATTAGCTTGATGGTTCGCTATCGCTTAGTTCGGTTAAGCGGAAGAGATGCTGCAGCTGACTATTCGAGAAAACTCTACCGTGAATACTACCCTGAAAAAAATCGTTAGGTAAAAGGTCGTATAGATATTTAACGAATCTATTTAGCTAGAGGTGGTCTATGGATTGTTGTCCTTAAATAAAGGAAACGGGGCTTCAATATTGACTGATTTAGGTGGTTTGAGATCAAAAGGCCCTTGGTGTGGTGGCTTTAATTGATTAGCGAGGCTAATGGCTGTAATGATAGTAATATCGTCATCGTCGTCCTTTTTGATCGTGCTAACATGAAGCATGGACGCGAAGTAGGGGAGAATGTTGACCTCAAGTGTATCACCTTTATGGTAGCCGGTGTGTGACTTTGAATAAGGTGTGGGGAAGATCAGTTCTAAAATGATAGGGTAAGGCGAGGGCTTAGAGTATTCATCTATCTGAATATATGCTCTAAGCTTCACTGCAAAGCCGTCTGTAATGAAATCATTATGATTTAATGTTCTGGTAGAGATGACCTTATAAGTTCCTTTTACATAGGTAGAAAAGACAGGGTCTTGAAAGTTTTTTAGATAGCTGCGCAGTAAACTCCGGTTAATA
>CAYNLE010000013.1:0-13348 GCA_964397975.1 uncultured Verrucomicrobiales bacterium
CGCAAAAATGCGTGCTGCGCCTCTTGTAGTTGAAAACTATGACGAACGTTATCACTTACTAAACTCATTAGATATCCTTAAGGTTCCCTGTATTAAATTAGACAATAAAACAGAATTTACTGAGCAACTAAGAGGTTTACTCTATATAAAACAAAATAAGCCACTAGCTCGAATAACGGATGCTCGTATCTCGTATGATTTCCAGCTAGATGAAGGCGGAGCAAAAGCTATTACTAGAAGTAGCATTCATGCCACTTTTGGCGGCCCTCCCCCACCACCACAGCCACCTCGGCATTTCATTTTTAATAAGCCGTTCTATGTTTTCATGTGGAAAAAGAATGCCCAGATTCCTTACTTTGCGATGTGGGTAGCCAATGCTGACTCTCTCATTAAATTAGAAAACTCACCTTAAGTTTCTATAATATCACTACGAAAAGTCCTCAGAGCTACCTCTGCGGTTTTTTCGTTTACGAACACTTACTCTACCTCCTCGAGCATGTCGAATCGGCTCAAAAACAGAGTCCATTCCGACCTCTTTGATTTCAGCAACTACAGCCATCAGCTCGCCAAGACGACCTTTTGGAAAGCCTCGCTCGCTAAACCATTGTAAATACTCAGGAGGCAAATCATAAATAGGTATACCGTGAGGAGCAAACTCTTTTGGCCCAAAACGGCCAAAAGGCATATAGCAGTTACCTATTTCATGCAGTAGATTCCGGAAGTCCTCTCGGTCTATTTCTGTGATATCCATCGCTGGTAGTTAATAAAACATAATATTTCACAAAAATTAATGAATATTTTTGCTAAATCACCCGTCTATAGCTATAGTGAGCAGGTAAACGCCTCTCTATTTACTCAAATAACTACATATATCATATGAAAACAAAATACATCACTCTTACAATCGCTGCAGCAGCTTTCAGCCTCACAAGCTGTAATACATCTAATCTCACAGCTACTCAGCAAGACACTGCTATAGGCGCTGGTCTCGGAGCTGGTCTCGGAGCTATCATTGGTAACCAGTCAGGCAAAACTACTGAAGGCGCTGTCGTAGGAGGCTTACTTGGTGGTGGTAGCGGATATCTAGTAGGTCAGTCTAAAGATAATGCAGGCAACTAACCTGCCATACTGAAATACCGTCTTATTTAAGAGCCGCAGGAGACTGTGGCTCTTTTTCTTTAAACAAAGCCTAGCTGGAATAAAAGCCTCACAGCTTGACATTTCATATCCACCTGCCTAAGAGCGCGGAGAAAAAACAGGTGGAACACCACTAAGAGAGGTCTTCCTGATAAATATTCCCAACAAAATCATTATATGGATTTACTCTGGTATACCTCTTATTTCCTCGTCCTCATCGGACTGTCTGGATACGGCCTTCACCGTTTAATGATTATTGCGCTCTATATTAATCATTCTCGTAAACGCCCTGAGCCAGTTAAATATTTCGAAGAGCTACCAATGGTAACTGTGCAGTTACCTTGCTTTAACGAGCTTCATGTGATGGAGCGCTTACTCGACTCAGTATCTAGCTTAGATTACCCTCAGGATAAGCTCCAGATACAGGTGCTCGATGATTCAACTGATGAGACTACTAAGATCTGTCAAGTAGAGGTAGCCAAGCTTATTGAACGTGGATTTGACGCTGAGCACGTGCACCGCACAGACCGCACAGGCTATAAAGCTGGAGCATTAGAAAATGGCACCGAATCAGCTAAGGGTGAGTATCTCTTTATTCTCGATGCCGACTTCGTCCCTAATCCAGATGTTCTACAAAAGACCATTCACTACTTCACAGATGATAAAGTAGGAATGCTACAAACTCGCTGGGAACACATTAACCGTACATTTAATGCCCTGACACGTGTGCAGGCTATGTTTTTAGACGGTCACCTAGAGCTAGAGCAAACAGCCCGTAATCGAAGCGGTAGGTTCTTTACATTTAACGGCACCGCTGGAATCTGGCGCAAATCATGCATCTCTGATGCAGGCGGCTGGGAGCATGACACACTTACCGAAGATATGGATCTGAGCTACCGTGCACAGATGAAGGGCTGGAAGTTTATATTCCTAAACGATGTTACTACTCCAGCTGAGCTCCCTGTCGATATGGAAGGCTTTAAGAGTCAGCAGCACCGCTGGACTAAAGGCTCTATTCAGGTTTGCAAAAAAATCCTCTTAGATATCTGGAGAAGTAACGCTCCGCTTGTATGTAAACTGGAAGCAACGGCTCACTTAACCTCGAACTTCGCTTACCTGCTACTCATTCTCCTCTGCTTCCTGATCTATCCTAAGCAGAATAGTGAAATGACATGGTTTGCTGAGAATGGTATCTCAGAGCATTTACTAAACTTCCCTATCTTTTTCTTCGGTAGTGCCTCTGTCGCTATGTTTTACATTATCAGCCAGAAAGCCGTTCGTCCGGATACCTGGCTAAAGGACATCCTCTACCTACCTCTACTTCTTGCTCTCGGTATAGGTATGTCAGTCAATAACGCAAAGGCCGTGCTTGAAGCGCTCTTTAATCATGAGACAGGATTTGTCCGCACTCCTAAATATGGAATCGGCGGGCAAAAAACTGAGCGCAAGGCATCGTGGAAAACTAGTAGGTATAAAACAATCAAATCTCTTACTCCCCTTATAGAGTTAGCTTTCGGTCTATTTTTCACCATTGTTGTTATCGATAATGCAATCAACGCGAACTGGATAGCAACCGTATTACTGATGCCATTCCCTATCGGATTTTTCTATACATCTATCAGCTCTATCAAACAGCAGCTTCCAGCTATATTAGGGGAAAACTAATTTTTTAACTCTAACTTATAAGTTTAGTTGCTAATCGAGAGCATTTGATTAATAAGCACCCGCCATGCTTACCCCCGCCCTTGCTCAAGCAAGTTATACATCTAAGTTCATGCCTCTTATTGGCTGCTGTATACTGACATTTATAGCCGTCATTCTATCGAGCTGTGGAACATCAAGCTCTAGCAATTCTGTTATTGTAAGTATAGCAGACCAAAAAATGCTGCTTTTGAAAGATGGTAAGCCAACTAAAACTTACCCCGTATCTACCTCAAAGTTCGGGCTTAGCAGTAAAAGAGGCAGCAGACACACACCACTAGGCAAACATGCTGTCGCAAAAAAAATAGGTGGCCACGCTCCAGCTGGAGCTGTTTTCAAAAGTCGTAGACGCACCGGCGAAATCCTAAGGCCAAACGCACCTGGCCGCGACCCCATCGTTACCCGTATACTCTGGCTTAAAGGCTTGGAGAGACACAATCGAAATACATTCAGCCGCTACATATATATCCATGGAACACCTGAAGAGCGCAAAATAGGTCGCCCAGCAAGCTACGGCTGCATCCGTATGAAATCACGGGACATTATCGACCTTTACCGCCAACTAGATGTTAATTCAAGGGTCACAATTACAAGGGCGCAACTCAGGCGATACACGGAGTAAAACTTATTAATTACTCCATAAATAGTATCAAAGAGCATAAATAAGCTCTCTTTTTTCTCCATCAAGCTTGACACAAGATCATAAATAGGTAGTTTCACCGCCCCGAAGCATATTTTAAATACCTCGCTTCAATCACTTTCAAACTAGTCCGATCATGGCAAATTCTAAATCAGCACTCAAGCGCGTTCGCCAAGCAGCAACCGCTACAGCACGTAATAAGTCACTTACAACCCGCATGAAGAACCTTCGTAAGAAGACTATCGATGCTGCCAATGCTGGTGACAAAGATGCAGCTCAGAAGAGTTTCACAGAATTCACTTCAGCAGTTGATATTTGCGCTAAGAAAAACATCATCCACAGAAACAAGGCTGCTAATCTTAAAAGCAAGACAAGCAAGCGCCTTGTAGGCTAAATCCAGACTCTGGATAATAAAGTAGCCACAAAGCTACTTAAATTTATATAATTTTATATAAAGCGGCTCCGTATTTTCGGTGTCGCTTTTTTATGTTTTAATTCCTCATACTTTTTGACAATATTAGAACGAAGCTCATCGGCTAGAGACGCACAAACTAGCTCACAAAAAATCTACCCCACACTCATAGGTCATGGCAAAAACAACTGAACAAATATCCAGAACAGAAAAAGCTAAGGAAATAGCTAATAACCCTGGAAGCTATAAAGTCTGCGAAGGATGCGACTCCATTGTCGGCTCGAAAACTATTATTTGCCCAAACTGCCACGGATACCGCTTTGACAACCAGCCTGAGCGAGTGATTGACCAAGCCTTACTACTAGGGTCTCGCGAGCAAACTTCTGTGACGGCTGAGGATCTAATGTAATACAGGCGCAGACCTTTTCCATATCTCTATGAGCAAACAACATATTGTTGATCAATTAACTCAAAACATCGAGCTACAACTGCAAACCATGCAGGAAGCTGCCCGCACAAGCCATGAAGCTTCTACTGGCGAAGAAGGGAAAGCGGAAGGCAAGTATGATACCAGAGGACTCGAAGCGTCCTATTTAGCAGATGCCCAGGCAGAACAATGCCAAACACTTCAGCGATCGCTACACATCTTCCAGTCATTGACACTAGACGAATTCTCCAGTGACGAGGCTGTCCAAGGCGGCGCCCTAGTAGAAACCGCCATCAATGGTGAAATCTGCTACTACTTACTTACACCGTGCGCTGGCGGCATCACTATAGAGCATGAAGGCTTCGACCTCATCACCATCTCACCAGAAGCACCTCTCTACCAAAGCCTCATCGGCTGCCGCATGGGTGAATCCATCGAGCAACCAGCCTTAATCATTCTTGATATTTCATAACATCACACCCTCAAACTTAAAAACGAATATGAACATTTCCGAACAAATCACAACTGACATGAAGTCAGCCATGCGAGACAAAAATAAAATCGCACTCAACACATTACGCGCGCTGAAATCAGCCATTACAAATGCTAAAATCGAAAAGGGAGGAATCGATAGCGAGCTAGCTGAAAATGAGGTGATCAATATCATCCGCAAACAGATCAAGCAGCGTCAAGACTCCATCTCCCAGTTTGAAAAAGCTGACCGTGCCGAGCTCGCCGAAAACGAGAAAGCGGAAATGAGTGTTTTAGAAAAATACCTACCCGCTGCTCTTAGTGACGAAGAGCTTATCAGCATCGTAGAAAGCACCATCGCAGAAACAGGCGCTGAAAGTAAAAAAGACATGGGCAACCTGATGAAAGTTCTTCAGGAAAAAACAGGCGGTCGCGCAGATGGTAAAAAACTATCCCAGGAAGTCATGAAGCGACTTTCATAGATACGGACAACTCCATGGATCTCTCCGTCATTATTGTTGCCGCCGGCTCAGGCAAGCGTATGGGCTTTGATAAATTGCTAGCAGTACTCGCAGGAAAGCCAGTGCTACAGCACTCTATCGAAGCGTTTGAACAACACCCTGATGTAGGAGAGGTCATCGTAGTTTGCCCAGAAGATCGGTTTAACAAACTAAACATCAAAGCCACATCAAAGCCGATCATACAAGTGAATGGCGGCTCTGAAAGACACCTTTCTGTAGCCAAAGGTATTGAAAAGGTAGCTCTGCCTTCTCGCTATATTGCGGTGCATGATGGGGCACGGCCTCTCATCTCTCAGGAACAGATTACAGCCATTTACCAAGCTGCCGTAACTACAGGAGCTGCGGCATCAGCCCGCCCAGCTACTGAAACAATGAAGCAAGCCGATTCACAGGGAGTAGTCCAAGCAGATGTCAACCGTGACCAAGTCTGGATCATGGAGACCCCTCAAATTTTTAACGCAGAAATGCTGAAAGACGCTTATAACGAAGTGACAAAACAAGACTGCCTAGTCACAGATGAGGTATCAGCCATGCAGATTATCAAAGCACCCGTCCAGTTAGTGCAAAATAGCAGCGCTAACCCCAAGATCACCTACCCTAGTGATCTACTTATTGTAGAAGCTCTACTGCAGAACTCAGTAAGCTAAGTGCTTATTCACAATAGCTTCGCCAGCTAAATATCCACCCGTCCAAGCGTTTTGAAAATTAAAACCGCCTGTGACGCCATCAACATCTAACACCTCACCTGTAAAGTAGAGGTCTGGCTGGATTTTACTCTCCATAGTTTTCAGGTTTACATCATGTAGATGAACACCACCACAGGTCACGAACTCATCTTTATTAACGCTTTTCCCTGTGACATCATAGACTACCTCAGTGAGCTCATTGATTAAAATTTGCGTGCTTTCTTTTCCTAAATACGACCACCTGTCCTCATCGCTCACGCCGGCTGTAGCACAGGCTTTTTCCCAAAACCGCTTCGGTAAACTCTCAAATGGCGAGCGACCTTTGACCAGACGCTTCCCCCACTCCACTCTTACCTGAGATAACCTAGCTCTAACATCAGAGCCAGGAACCCAGTTCACCTTAATCTGAAACTGATAATTCTTTTCAGATAACACGCGAGCACCCCACGCTGATAGTTTAAGAATACCGGGGCCACTTAGACCATGATGAGTTACTAACAACGGCCCATTCGAACTTAGTTTACCATTAACAACGGATATCTCTGCATTTTGCACCGATAAACCAGGTAAGTCAGAAATACGCGCGTCATCTATATTAAATGCAAATAGAGAAGGCACATTAGGAATCAGCTCATGTCCTAACGAAACAGCGAGCTTAGCTCCTGCCGCTAAACGTGTGCCTCCAGTTGCTATGACCACAGCTTTAGCGTGAATCATATCAGCTTTCTCTGTCGTGAGTTTAAAAAGTTCCCCTTCTCGACTGACTGACTTAACACCAGTGGAAGTTTTCACCTCAACACCAGCCTGACGGGCTGCACCTGTTAAACAATCAATAACCGTCTGAGAACTATTCGTCACAGGAAACATCCTGCCATCTTTTTCTGTCTTTAACTCCAGGCCACGTGAGCTGAACCACTCGACTGTATCTTTGGCGTTAAAACGGTGAAACGGGCCAATCAAAGACTTGTGACCACGAGGATAAAACTTAGCTAACTCTTTTGGGTCAAAACAAGCATGAGTAACATTACAGCGGCCACCACCAGAGACCTTAACCTTGCCTAATAGTTTACCTGATTTCTCAAGAATCAGTGTTCGGCATTCTATACCGTATTCAACACCTTTTTCAGCAAAGGTGATAGCGCTAAAAAAACCAGCAGCACCACCACCTATTACCACTAAATCGTAAGGATCAGTCATCTTCCTCAAGCTCAAATTCAGCCCAAGTTACTGTTTCATTTAGCTCTTCAACAGCGTGCTCAACAAGGAGCTCAATATCAGGCTCTTTCCCCTCAGTATTAAAAGCTAATAGCGCACCGCCATGCTCCACCTCTGGAGGATCCGACTTCATACCTGATACACGAACATAAAACCAGTCTATGACACCCTCACCTGTTTCAGGTAACCACTGCACGATCAACTCGATAGTAGCAACTGGGTCTTCATCCCCTAGTTTTTCCTGATTAGCAATATCTAGCTCATCACAATCAATACCAGCAAGAACTTGAAGCTCCGCCTCTTCTTTCCTCTCGCCAAGAACGGCTTCTATCTTGGCGAAAACCGCATCATTTGTAGGTATAACCCTCATCTAACAATATATATTTAATAGATATAAAAATATTTAATCGAGTCTGAACTCACCCTCTTCGTCTGTGCCATACCAGCCTAGTTTACCAAAGGCTGCGAAGATCTTTTGATTCACTTCAAAGCCATCTTCTTCATCAAACTCGATAGTAGCAGAGTTCGTCAGACCGCGATTACACTCGATGCTAATCACTGTGCGCATGCCAGTAAACTTAATCCAGTCACCCCATGCCTTTTTATCATGGCTAGGCTCCAGCTTCTGCTTACGAAGGGCGCTAAGCACTTGAGAAATGCTACTTGGCGCTTCCATATCTGGGAGGTGTATAGGTGTTTCCATGTCCGTTCTTATTAGTGAGTATTTTTAATATAAAGTCTAGCTTGTTTCGGCAGCAAGCCTAATCGCTTCCAGTTCTTCCCAGCGTGCATACAGCTCTGGAACCTTTTCTTTTGCTGCCTTCAGCTCCGCTTCAAGCGCTTGCCAGTCATCAGCATGTTTTTCGTAAAAATCGGGTAGATTGAAAATACCTTCTAGCCGAGCGACGTTTTGTTCAGCTTCCAAGATAACCTCCTCGATGCCTTCGAGTTCTTTACTTTCTGCCCAACTTAACTTTCTAGCTCGTTCTTTTTTCGCTAATACTGTTTTTTTAGCCGCCGGTTTATACGCTGACTTCGTTGCGGCTCTTGCTGCTTTTTTCTCAAGGTAGTAGTCATAGTTACCGACTTGATAATCAATCACTCCATCACCCTCAAACGACAAAATATCCGTGCAGACACGATTTAAAAAGTAACGATCGTGACTTACTACCATCACACAGCCCTGGAATGCACAAAGCGCCTCCTCCAGTAATCTTAGCGTATTTAGATCCAGATCATTGGTAGGCTCATCTAAAACCAATACATTACCACCACGCTTAAGAATCTTAGCCAGCATAACACGGCTACGCTCACCACCACTGAGCAGCTTTATCTTTGTATTAATACGTTCTTCCGTAAACAGGAAACGGCGAAGGTATGCACGCAGGCCGATACTTTCATTCCCTAGTTTTACATTCTCCTGACCTTCTCCTACTTCCTCGTAAACTGATGCCTCATCATCTAGAAGAAGACGGTTTTGATCGATAAAGTTAATCTCCGTTTTCATCCCTATCTCAACAGCCCCCTCAAGAGGCTTGATCTGACCAAGAATTACTTTCAGTAGAGTAGACTTACCCATACCGTTACGCCCAACGATACCTAAGCGCTGACCACCTTCTAGGCTCATACTAAAGTCAGAAAACAAGTAAGGTTCATCTTTATACCCCATAGAGGCCTCACGAACGTTGATGATTTTATTTCCTAACTTAGGTGCTTGAGGGATAATTAGATCAATATCCAGTTCCTGCTCTGGCGCCTCCTGATCTTTAACTTCAAAATAACGATCCATCCGATCTTTCGCCTTTGTTGAACGGGCTTTAGGACCTCTCCTAACCCATTCAAGCTCTCGGCTCAAAAATCTCTGACGCTTATGCTCATTCCTCGCTTCTGAAAGATCCCTCTCCGCACGTGCGATCATGAAGTCCGTGTAGTTCCCCTGATAAGTATCACATTTACCACGGCGTATCTCAACGATCTTAGTAGCAATACGATCTAAGAAATACCGATCGTGTGTTACAAATAAGCACGTCCCTTGGTATCGGGAAAGAAAGGTTTCCAGCCACTCGATCGACCCTGTATCAAGGTGGTTAGTAGGCTCATCTAGAATTAATAAATCTGGCTTCGGAAGAATAGCCCGACACAGAGCCACCCTTCTCTTTTCACCACCTGATAAGTTTTTAACTATCCGGTCACCGGCTGGTGCGTGAAGGTTTGACAATAGACTATTTGCTCTCTGCTCCACCTCCCATCCATCGAGATCGGTTATCTGGTCCAGCAGCTCTGAGCTCTTATCACTATCAAATGGTGTCTCTTCATATTCAGTGATCAGATCTAAAATAGACTGAGCACCTTTCATGACGTTATTTAAAACTGTATCTTCGTCATCTAGCTCAAAGTTCTGAGGTAAATAACCTATCACGAGCCCCCGCTTACGAGTCACCTCACCTGTATCTCCCACTGCGGCTCCTGCGAGTATCTTCATAAACGTAGATTTACCACAACCATTACGACCTACTAGCCCCACTCGGTCACCCTTCTGAATAGCAAGGGTAGCCCCATCTAACACTGTATGAGAACTGTAGCTTACACACAGTTCATTGGCACTTATGATCGAATCTGACATCTGTGGTGAAACTATACTGATACACGCAGTATTGTCATTCTTTTTGAAAGAATGAATTTAAGGTTTTGTCAAAGCCCAGATCTGGATAACGTCCAGCACATTTCTATGCCTCCACATTCTCAATCTACCAATATCAAAGCAGGACAACGCTGGATCAGTGAAACTGAACCTGAATTAGGCCTAGGGATTCTTCTAAAAGTAGAGTTCAAACGCCTAGAGATCACCTTCCCAGCTGCAAGCGAAACACGTATTTACGCTCTAGACAGTGCACCCATACGCCGAGTTTCTCTAAAAACAGGTGAATCACTTCAGACCGCTACAGGAAAAGAGTATCTAGTAGATGGCGTTAAGGAACAAGATGGGCTCCTCATTTATATCTGCTCTGATCAGGAAATACCTGAAGCTCAGCTTGCTGATACCATGAGCTTCAGTAAACCAGAAGACCGTCTCTTAGCTGGACATACTGACCCCATTACCGTCTTCGACTTACGAGCTGAGGCTCTCACTAGGCAGGCCGCGGTGATGCAATCTCCTAGCCGCGGATTCATCGGAGGCAGGGTCGATCTCATCCCTCATCAGATGTATATCGCTAACGAGGTAGCATCACGCCTGAAGCCGCGAGTGCTATTAGCTGACGAAGTAGGATTAGGAAAAACAATCGAAGCCTGCCTAATCATGCACCGACTGCATTTAACAGGCCGGGCTGACCGCGTCCTCATACTCTTACCTGAACCACTCCTTCATCAGTGGTTTGTGGAGCTATTAAGACGGTTCAACATGCTCTTCAGCCTCTTTGATGAAGAGCGTTGTGAAGCGATAGAAACTGGCGGTGAAGGTGCCGACAATCCATTTCTAGATAGTCAACTAACACTCTGCAGCGTTGACTTTTTAGCTAATTCAAAAAAACGCGCCAACCAAGTGATAGCAGCTGGCTGGGACTTACTCATTGTCGATGAAGCTCACCACCTGGAGTGGCAACCAAATGCAGCCAGTAAACACTACGAGCTAGTCGAAGATCTCGCTAAAAAAACAGAATCACTACTCCTACTAACAGCTACACCTAGACAGCTAGGCGCCGAAGGCCACTTCGCGAGAATGCGATTACTAGACCCTGATAAATATGTCGACATCGAGCACATCCAAGAAGAAGCACAGCACTACGAGGAACTTGCCAAAAGCATTGAATTACTCATTGCTAAAAAGCCACTAAGCAAAAAACATAAGGAGCTTTTCTCCAGTAAATCCAATCAAATAAAAAGCTACTTTGATACACTTGACCAAGGTAATGAAACTGCCCGCCAACCACTCATCCAGAGTTTACTAGAAACATTTGGCACAGGACGGGTAATGTTTAGAAATACGCGCGAAGCATTAAGCGGATTCCCTGAACGGAAAGCACACCTAACAAAGATAAATTCTAAAGAAGAAAAAATTCAATGGTTAGTTCAGCTACTCCACGAACTCGGCGAGAAAAAGGTATTACTCATCTGTAAGTCACAGGAACTCTCTGAACAACTCGCTGAGCAGTTAAAATCAATCATCAATATCAACTGTGCACACTTCCACGAAGGTATGACACTGCTTCAGCGTGATCGCTCGGCAGCTTACTTTTCAGAAGACGACGGTGCACGTATTCTTATCTGTTCAGAAATAGGCAGTGAGGGAAGAAACTTTCAGTTTGCACACCACCTCGTGCTCTATGATCTACCAGAAAACCCAGAGCTACTAGAACAACGTATCGGCCGCCTCGACCGTATCGGCCAGAGTGAAACCATCAAGATTCACGTTCCATACATCGAAGCAGAGCGAGAAGAACAACTAGCTCGCTGGTATCACGATGGACTTGATGCCTTTGAGCACAGCCTACACGGAGCTACAGAAATACTGAAGGAGTTAGGAGGGCTGCCGAAAGAAAGTATGAGTGAAGATGAGTTCCTCCAATTTATCAAAAAATCACAGCAATCACGCGCTCAAATAGCCCAACAGCTCAAGAAAGGCTACGACAGACTGTTAGAGCTTAATTCTAATCGACCAGAAGTTTCCCAAGACCGTATTCACGATATAGAAAGTCACGATAACGACAAGCAATCAGAACAATTCTTAGTTCGTCTCTGGGACCACTTCGGCCTTCACGTGGAAGAGCTCTCACATAGATCCTATCTACTACTACCTGGGCACCTCATCACCAATGAATTTCCAGCTCTCCCTGATGACGGCTTAAATATCACCTTCGATAGAACCAAAGCTCTGTCCCGTGAGGACACCACCTTCATGAGCTGGGATCACCCCATGGCAAGAGTCGCACTTGATCTATTACTAACATCTGAAGCTGGTAATTCATCTTTTGCCGTCTGGGAAGGAGCCCCTCAAAAATCGATCATGCTAGAGGCTCACTACATTATTGAATGCCTCGCCCCGCAGTCTCTGCAAAGCGAACGATTCCTGCCCCCCACCCCTATTCAGGTGCAGGTAGACCACACAGGAAACAACATTTCAGGTCAGCACCCGTCACTAAAAGGCAGTTTACGCTCTGGCGACTTACACCGCCTACTGAATCAAGAAGCATTCCGAAAAAACATCCTACCAAGCATGCTAGAAAACACTTCTAACATAGCAGAAGAAGGTTCAAAAAAGCTCATCACATCAGCTCTAGAAAAAGCAACTTACACTCTAGACTTAGAGATCAAACGACTCATCGCGCTTGGTGAAGCGAACGATCACATCAGCCAAGATGAAATATCAGCTCTAGAAAGGCAAAAATCCGAGCTTATCAAAGCCATTTCCAAATCCCGTATCCGCCTCGACTCAATACGTGTGATCTGGTGCCAAATGTAAAAATTCAAACATGAAAAGTATTAACAGCCCATACAACGCACCGTCTAGCGACCCTTTCCTCAACAACTCCCATATGAGCCCTCATATTATATACGGGAGCTATAGAGACCCTAGAAAGCTAGCGAGCATCACAAAGATATTTCTTATTATAGATTTAATAGTGTCTTTAATATACGGAATTATCAATATAGTTTACTACACGCAACTAGGCTCGATAAGCCAACAAAGCTTCGAGGAATTATCCACTATCGACATGGCTTTCTTAGCTATCAGCATCATCATGTTGACTACATACCTAACAACAGTAGTCGTATTTAGCATGTGGACTTACCGCATGATGAAAAACACTTGGATTATCGACAAACGTAATAACTTCATCACACCCGGCTGGGCTGTAGGGTGGTATTTCATCCCTTTTGCAAACTTATGGAAACCCATTGAAGCCGTACAGCAAATCCGCAACACCATTTTTGAAGATTCGAACAAAGCCAGGTTAGCTCCTTGGTGGACCTTTTGGATCCTTAGCTCTATTACAGGTAGAATATCTATGCAGATGAAGGTCGATACTATAGATCAAGCCCAAGCTTCTGCCATGTTCGACGCCCTCACTTCACCTATTGATATCCTAGTCTGTATCTTTGCATTTTTAATGGTAAAAAAGCTTACTGATAGACAATACG
>CAYNLE010000013.1:13448-35825 GCA_964397975.1 uncultured Verrucomicrobiales bacterium
CTAGTCTGTATCTTTGCATTTTTAATGGTAAAAAAGCTTACTGATAGACAATACGAGGTATATAAAACCTCAACTGTTGAAAGCGGATAGTAGCAAATTAACTAGCGCTAATATATCATTACAATTTTTTCACGTTACCTTCATCAAGCATTCACAAAAATATGCTTCAGTAGGTACATGGAACAAAAATACCCTACTGGCTTTATCACGCTCTCACTACCTTCAGATTTACATCTGCGTATATCGGAGCAAGCAGCGCAAGCCAATCATACGATCGAGAGCTTTCTTAAAAAAGTTTTCGATCATGCACAGCACCAGCCATCTGAGTTAGCCCAACTTACTGTTAAAGAATTACTCAGACAAACAGAACCATCAACTCCGGATGCTATTTCTGGAATCGATTTTTACCGTTCCTGATCCCCTCTTCTTTACAAACAGCGAGACAAGGCTGTATCCATGGCACAAATCGTTTCGTCTATCTCAGACACACCGTGTGATAGGCTAACAAATCCTGTTTCGTAAGGACTAGGTGCTACGTAAATTTTTTGCTCCAGCATGGCGGTAAAGAATTTTCTAAACCTATCAGTATCCGCTGTCATGACTGAGTCAAGGTTCACAATTTCTTGATCAGTAAAGAATAAGCAGAACATTGAACCCACTCGGTTAAACTTATAAGGTAAGCCTTTCCTCTCAAGTAAACCACGTATACCTGTTTCTAACTGAGCACCTAGCTGATCGAGCTTTTTATAGCCGTCTTGTCGTTCCATTTCTCTGAGCTGAGCTAAGCCTGCCGCCATCGCAAGAGGGTTGCCGCTCAATGTCCCAGCCTGATAAACAGGCCCATCTGGTGCAAGATAGTCCATGATATCAGCCCTACCACCAAATGCGCCTACAGGCAGTCCGCCACCGATCACCTTACCCATAGCTGTTAGATCAGGAGTAATACCTTCCAACTCCTGAACACCACCTTTAGCGACGCGGAAGCCGGTCATCACCTCATCAAAAATGAATAAAGCGCCATACTTTTTAGTAATATCTCGTAAGCCTTGAAGGTATCCATCTTTAGGGAAGATTAAGCCTGCATTAGCTGGGTAACTTTCCACGATGATTGCTGCTATCTGATCGCCAAACTCAGCGAATACTTCCGCTACTTTTTCCAAATCGTTATACGGAAGAACAATCGTCTCAGAAGCAAAACCTGCAGGGATGCCCGCAGAGTCTGGCTTACCATGAGTCAAGGCACCTGAGCCAGCCGCAACAAGTAAGCTATCTACATGACCGTGATAACAGCCCTCGAACTTAATCACTTTTTCACGTCCTGTGTAACCTCGGGCTAAACGCACCGCACTCATTGTCGCCTCTGTGCCAGAGCTCACCATTCGGACTTTTTCTACCGATGGAACCCAATCAACAATAAGGCGAGCTATGTCCACCTCATATGGGTTTGGTATACCGAACGATACGCCATTTTTAGCCGCCTCATTCACCGCCTCCACAACACACTCTGGAGCATGCCCTAGAATAGCTGGTCCCCATGTTCCAACATAATCAATCATGCGGTTACCATCAACATCCTCAATGTAACAACCCTTAGCTTGATTTACAAAAAACGGTTCTCCGTCTACATTGCGGAATGCACGGACAGGAGAGTTTACACCACCAGGGATCAGCTTTTTAGCTTCACGAAATAGATTAGAAGATTTGTCAGTTTTCATTGTTTATAGAGTCAATAACTTTGCTGCACAGAGTGCTGAAACATTCAGAGGATAGCAAGTGTTCACTGTAAAAATGAATAGCTCCAAAACCATACGTATATTATTATGAAGAAAAGCTTTTGATTTATAAATAAGACCCTTTATATTAACTATTACTAATACATAAATTATGAAACTACCCCAATTTCTCCTCATTTCTGCACTAGCAGGGTTGAGCCCCATATCTGCTAAAACTTGGACAAGTGCTGATGGGACACAGAACTTCGAAGCTGAATATATCAGCCACACAGAAACAGAAGTAACCGTCATCAAAGACTCCAAAGAAGTAACCTTCAAACAAAAGCTACTATCAAAGGCTGATATAACCTGGGTGACGGAGCAAACCAATAAGGAGGTAGCTCAACCAGAAGCGAGTGACAGCGAAGACGTCATTCACTCCAATGCAAAAAACTACCTCAAAAAACTATCTGGAAAGAGTTACAAAAAATTTAGCCCCACTAAAAAACCCGAGTATTACCTACTCTACTTTTCTGCCAGCTGGTGAGGACCATGTAAACAAGCAGCTCCACAGTTCGTGGAGACTTATAACAGAGACATCGCCAATAACCCAGCAATTGAGCTTATCCATATAAGCTTAGATGAGGATGAAAAGGATGCCAAAAAATGGGCAGTATCTGAAAATTTTCCTTGGCCTACTATTCTTCACAAGAAAATAGAATCAGCCAAACTTGATCAATATCGAGGTGAGGTCGTTCCCTTCTATGTGCTTGTAGACAAAGCCGGTAATAAAATAACTACAGGTAAGAGTGAATCTTTTCACAAGCTAGCCGAGCTAACAGCAAAGTAAATCATGCACAGGTATTTTCTCCAGCTAGTATTCTTCATCATTTTTACATGTCACGCTACAGCTGGAGTCACTACTACCTTATTAGCTGACGACTTCCAAGAGCCACTCTGGATAGGGGCTCCAAGTGGAGACTTGGAGCATTTATGGGTGCTTGAGAAAAAAGGAAAAATCATTCTTCTTCATCGAGAAAGTGGAACGAAAAAGACCTTTTTAGACATCTCTGATCGAATCAAAATCAGAATGAATGAACAAGGGCTTCTAGGCCTAGCCTTCGCCCCTGATTACCAGGCTTCAGGAAGATTCTATCTGAACTATACAAATCAAAACGGAGACACCGAAATTGTCCGTTTCACCGCACATGGAGAGAAAAAGATCGAGTGCACACCTAGCACGAGTGAACTACTGCTAGAAATAGAGCAAGATGCTAGAAACCACAACGGCGGCTGGTTAGGCTTTGGGCCTGATGGATTCCTCTACATCGCGACGGGAGATGGCGGAGCTTCCTATGACCCTAAAAATAGAGCTCAGGATCTCAGCTCACATTTAGGAAAATTACTTAGAATCGATGTATCTGGCGACAAGGGATACCAAACCCCACCAAGTAACCCCTTTCTAAAAACCCCTCATGCACAGCCTGAAATATATGCCTATGGACTACGAAACCCATGGAGATGTTACTGGCACCATGGCTCGGATAGCCTCTACATTGCCGATGTCGGGCAAAACAAGGTAGAGGAAGTAAATTTTATACCAGCCGATCAACTCAAAGGAGCTAACTTCGGCTGGAAACTTCGTGAAGCCCATATGGGCACACGCCACAGAAAGGGTAACGCCCTTGTAGGAGGCGACCGCCCGACTGGAGCCATCGATCCTATTTACTACTATAAACATGGAACCCGAAAGTTTCAGGGAGTATCTGTGACAGGAGGAATCGTCTATACAGGACCTATCGAAGAACTCCAGGGCGCATACTTTTTCGCCGATTATGCCAACCCTCGCGTGTGGTCACTAAAGGTAGTAAATGGTAAAGCTACAGAGCTTACCGATTGGACAGAGCAACTAGGTATCCAAGACAAAAAAATCTACAATATTGCCTCCTTTGGAGAAGATCACCTTGGCAACTTACTTATCGTTTCTCACCAAGGTGCTATCTATCAATTGATCGAAAACTAAAAAGATCATAAATATGGTATGAAACCTGCTTTAAATTAGTGATCATTTAGCTGTGATAATCTGAATAGTAGGTTAAATACGTTTCAGTAAGCTTACACTCTATAAACAATAGTGTAAGCCTCATCACAATAAGCTACACATGTCATTCACTGGTGCCAGTCAAGGCCTTCACCAAAGCCTATCGCAGAAACACACGCTTTCGCCTCAAATGCGGCAAAGCCTAGAGATCCTACAGGCCAACACCATGGAGCTTTCACAGCTCATCAATCAAGTGGCTGAACTCAATCCGACCATTGAGATATCGGAAGATCTTGAACACTTAGAAGAGGCTGTCATCCCCGATGCTGAGCATGATACGGAAAATTTATCTGAACTAGACGATACGTGGCGAGAAGATCAGATCATGAGCCATGGCAGCATCAAGAGCTCAAGTGACGATGAAGAGCGGAGAGAGTTCCTCTATAACTCAATCGTTGCACCCAAAACGCTCCAGCAGCATTTACTCGATCAGCTCAACAGGTCAGCAACCAATGACCAAAAATATATGGCCGCTGAATACCTTATCGGCTGTATCAATCATCAGGGCTTCCTAGATGACAGTATTGAAAATCTAGCTCCTCTTTCCACATTTGCTCTTAACGAGTTACTCGCAGCACAGACTCTACTACAAGGGTTTGAACCAGCGGGTGTAGCAACCGAGAGCCTAACAGACTCGCTTTTACTACAGCTCCAGCAGCAAGGTAAGGGGAACTCTTTAGAAAGCCGTATTATTGACCAGCACATGAATGATTTGGCTAGGCACAAGTATACGAACATTACTCGTGCTCTTGGCGTATCACAAGAAGCCGTTCTTCAAGCCGCTGACAACATCGCCCTCCTCAACCCTGATCCTGGATCAGCCTTTGACCCAAACACCAACCCCCAAGTCACAGCAGACATTGAGTTAAAAAAAGATATGGATGGCAACTACTACGCCCATCTAACAGGAGATCACATACCCAAGGTTAAAATCAGTAATTACTATAAAGACCTGTTAGCCAAACTGAACTCAGACCCTAAGGCGAGCAAGTACATCAAAGAAAACATCCATGAAGGCCGGCAGATCATTAACGCGATCAGTCAACGCCAAGAAACGCTCCTCAAAATAGGAACCCAAATCATCCAGCGTCAAGCTGAGTTTTTAGCCCATGGAATCAGCAAGCTCCGCCCTATGACGATGCATAGCTTAGCCGAGGAAATAGGAGTCCATGCTGCCACTATCTCACGTGCCGTTTCAGCTAAATACATCCTAACTCCTCACGGCTTAATGGAGTTACGCTCCTTCTTCTCGTCAGGCTACACAACCAAACAAGGCACAGAGATTTCAAATACAGGTGTCCGTGACGCTATACAACAGCTCATCGCACATGAAGATTTATCACGCCCATTATCAGATACTTCCATTGAAAAGGAACTCGCCAAAAAAGGTATTAAAGTAGCTCGACGCACCATAGCAAAGTATCGCGACCAATTAGGCATCCTTCCATCCCACCTAAGAAAAAGGCACCATAGCTAAAACCCCAGCACTGATACGAACCATGCCTGCCGACTACCACACTCATACCCCCCTCTGCCATCATGCTGAAGGAACCCCTGAGGCTTACATTCAGGCAGCTATCAAAGCTGGCGTAAGCGAATACGGTATTTCTGACCACGCCCCCGTCACACCTGAGCCGTTCGATGACTGGAGAATGTCTATCGATGACCTACCTCAGTACATTGAGTGGATCGAACGCGCCCAGGCTGAAGCCGGTGACCAACTATCCGTGAGAGCTGGGCTGGAGTGCGACTGGCTACCAAACTGTGAATCATGGATCGAAGAACTAGCTAATAAACACAACTGGGACTACCTGATAGGTTCAGTTCATTATTTAGCAGATTGGGACTTTGATAATCCAGTTTGGCTAGAAAAATGGGCTAAAACAGATGTCGATGCTGCATGGAATCTTTACTGGAAAACATATAGAAAAATGGCAGCCAGTGGACTCTTTCAGATTCTAGGCCACCCTGATCTTATTAAAAAATTTGGTTACAAACCCAAGGGAGACCTTCGCAGATACTACGAACCTGTAATCGAAACAATTGCCGCGACAAACTGTGCCATCGAACTGAATACCGCCGGCTGGCACAAACCCTGTGAAGAGCAATACCCGGACTCTGACTTCCTGAGTCTCGCAGCGTCTGCTAACATCCCGCTCACCATATCGTCTGACGCACACCACCCCGGTGAGGTTGCTCGTGATTTCCACCAAGCTACAGAAATAGCCAAGCAGGCAGGCTTCACTCAGACCATCCTTATCCAGCAAGGCGTAATCAGCTATGAAGCTCTCTAGATCGAACCAGGCTTCCGCCTCATAGCGGCAACGATAAAGCCAATACCGACAAGCACCATAAAGGTGGAGTAAAACTGCCCCTTAGTCAGGCTTCCCACCATGGCTGCATCAGGCTCACGATACCCCTCTACAACAATCCGGAATACAGCATAGAGTATGAAAAACATTCCTGTAACAATCCCATCTCGTAGTTCACGGAACTTCACTCGCATAAAAAATAGAATTACAAACAAAGCAAAGCCTTCCAGCAACGCCTGATAAAGCTGTGACGGATAGCGAGGTTCTATATACCGACCTATCACTTCTAAAAGCTCGGGATTCTTTCGAGATAGAGCCACGATAGACTCATATGGAGTCTGATTCGTCACCGCAGGATCTATAGCCTGACACTCTGCATACATTTGACTTATTCTCTGATTCGCGCCCTTATTATCCTCAAACATGGAACCTGGGAATTTTACAGCCCAGCTAGTAGCACTCGCTACACGACCATAGAGCTCTCCGTTGATAAAATTCGCCACCCTAACAAAGCCAACACCCAGAGGGCCAACAACGCACAAACAGTCACTAACGCCGGCCCATGAAACCTTATTCTTTCTGGCATAAATCAGGGTGAAAATAGTTAAACCCAATATACCTCCATGACTTGACATGCCACCATCCCAGACTCGTATAACCATTAAAGGATCAGCTATTAGCTCCTGTAAACCTTGCCAGTTATCTTTGGGGATTTGGTAAAGTATAATAAAACCCAAACGCCCACCTACAAACACTCCAAAAAATGCTGCATAAGCAATGAAGTCAGAAACTTTCTCCTCCGCTAACGCCCAATAATTTTTCCGCGCTAGCCATTTTAAAATAAAATAAGCCACCACAAAGCCAAGGAGATACCCCATACCATACCACCGCAGCTTGACCGGCCCCACCACGTCAAAAATGACGGGGTCCATATTATGAATGTACGTCGCTAACACGAAGGTAATTCACACCATTACATGCTAGCTTGCAAGGCATGTCTTACGCCTATTATTCATCTTTAGGCTTTCACCCTTCTGACTTTTACAAATACTTCGTCAAAGCAGAGACTTCATCTTTCCCTAATCCCTGCACGAGAGCGATAGAAAGCTGCACCATCGCTAAGTAGTCACGCACATTAATCATCGAGTTATGCGAATGAATGTAGCGAGCCGGCGTCGCCAAAACGATCACAGGAACACCTCTACCCGCTAGCTGAAACGCCCTAGCGTCTGTCCCCCCGCTACTCCTTACTGTGAGCTGATATGGTATACCGTTTTCCTCCGCCGTCTTGATAGCAAAGTTCACCAAAGCCGGGTTCATAATCGCCGTAGGGTCCTGCATTCTGATTTGAACACCTTTACCCACTACGCCCTGAGCCGCAGATGGATTAAAGCCATAGGTATCATCTGCAGGAGCTCCTTCTAGTACGAT
The DNA here is from genome assembly GCA_964397975.1 of uncultured Verrucomicrobiales bacterium. Taxonomy (GTDB): domain Bacteria; phylum Verrucomicrobiota; class Verrucomicrobiia; order Verrucomicrobiales; family Akkermansiaceae; genus Oceaniferula. The sequence continues at coordinate 21,005 of CAYNLE010000013.1, forward strand.
CACTACATCTGGAGCTGACTCCACGGCAGCCGTCGTAGCGCCACGCACACCCACCTCTTCCTGCACTGTGCCACAGGCGATTAATGTATTAGGATGCCCCGTTAACGCTAACTCCTGAGTCGACTGAATAGCACAACTCATTCCCACACGGTTATCAAACGCCTTTGCCATAAACAGATCTGGATGATGCATCGGAGTAAAAGCTGTATCAGGAACGATCGGGTCACCAATACGAATACCCATATTATTTTCAACATCACTTCGACTACTCGCTCCTACATCAATAAACATCTGATCTACTGACATCACTCTATGACGCTCAGCTTCAGATAAAAAATGGGGTGGCTTAGATGAAATAATTCCTAAAACCTTAGCACCGTCCCATTTACGAACCATAACACGCTGAGCCAGCATCACATGAGGCCACCAGCCACCTAGTGTAACAAACTGAATAAAACCATCCGGAGTAATATTTTGCACTCTAAACGCCACTTCATCCATATGCCCAGTGAGCATGACTCTAGGTAGACCACCTGATTGCTCTGACTCAGCGTTTTCACAAAACACAGAACCATTACCATCTGTACTAAGTTCTCCACATGACTCAAGTTCGTCTGCAAAAATCGCTCTCACCTCGTCTTCGAAGCCTGGCGCAGCATGTGCATTCGTTAATTCTGTCAGTAATCCTATGGCTTTCTCTCTCATAAGGTGAATTTAACAGACTGTAAGTGCACTTCAATCTTGATTCTTAGTGCAGGCTTACTAAGTCTTTATCCATGACACAGGTCACCGATCTCAATATATCCAGCAATACGGCGTTACCATCTCCTTCCGATCTCATTGCAGAAATCTCAAGAAGTTCAGAACAGGCTGCATTTATGGCTAACTCGCGCCAGCAAATACGTGATATCCTCAACGGTGACGACAAGCGATTTCTTCTCATCTGCGGACCTTGCTCAATTCACGATACCAAAGCAGGAGTAGAGTATGCTAAAAAGCTCGCCTCTATTGCCGAGGAAGTAAAAGATAAGGTATACATCGTGATGCGTGTCTACTTCGAGAAACCACGCACCACTACCGGCTGGAAAGGTCTTATCATGGATCCTCGACTAGATGGATCTGATGATATCCCTGAAGGCCTGCGTCAAGCTCGCCACTTTTTACGTGAAATTATTGATATCGGCCTACCTACAGCTACCGAGTTACTCGACCCGATAACACCTCAATACATCGCAGACCTCATCAGCTGGTCTGCTATTGGAGCTCGCACAACAGAGAGCCAAACACACCGTCAGATGGCATCAGGACTTTCCATGCCTCTTGGGTTTAAAAATACAACCACTGGAGACCTCATTGCTGCCGTTAATGCGATCAAAGCCGCTAAGCAGCCACAAACATTTTTAGGTGTATCAAACAAAGGGGTCGCATCAGCTGTCACAACATCAGGAAACCCTGACTGCCACATCATCTTACGAGGTGGTGATAATGGACCTAACTACGGTGCAGATGACGTTGCTACCACGAAATCTATTTTAGAAAAACAAGGGTTAACACCATCAATCATGATCGACGCCTCACATGCTAACTGCGGTAAAAAGCAAGAGCGCATGCCAGAAGTCTACCGTGAAATCGTTCGCCAGAAAGCAGCTGGAAACGCAAACGTTATCGGAGCCATGTTAGAAAGTAACCTTGTAGCTGGAAACCAAAGCTTCCCCCAGCCAATCGAAGAACTCGTCCATGGTAAATCAATCACAGATCAGTGTATCGACTGGGAAACTACCGAGACGCTCATCCGCGAAACTGCATCTAGTCTCTAATCGCGGCATGGACATCCGCTCTCAGACATTCGCCGCCGTTGACTTTGAATCGGCCGGAGCTGAGAGAGGAAAAACAGATGTCCCTGTCCAGATCGGCATGGCCACATGGTCAGCCGACTGCGGTCATCAGGATCAGTTCGTTTCCTACCTCAAAGTAGATCGTAAAATAGCCTGGTCTGCGCAAAAGGTTCATGGAATCACGACCGAAGACCTAGCTGACGCCCCCCCTCTTATGATGCTCTGGCCAAAGGTCAAAGCAACCCTTTCAAACCGCACCGTAGTCGCTCACGGCTATGGAACAGAAAAAAGATACCTACGAGCCTTCCCCGCTCACGGTTTTGGCCCCTGGGTAGATACATTACTGCTATCACGAGCAGCTTGGCCAAAGCTCAAATCACATGCCCTAGGAAGCATATGTGATGAATTCGCCTTAACCGATAAAGTCAACCAACTCGTTCCAGATAAAAAATGGCATGACGCCCTCTATGACAGCGTCGCATCACTCATACTTCTTGAACATCTAGTTTCGACTTTCCAGCTCGCAGACCAACCTGCAAGCATTCTCTGTAAGCCTAATACTAGCTATTGGGCAAAAATACGCAGAGATCAGTAAGCTAAATACTCCCCGCTACCTGCACTGGCGATAACGGGCTCGCAGAAGACCTTATCTCTTACTCCCCTTGCCATTCACCGAATTTACGAAATTTCTCGTAACGTTGGTTAAGCATTTCTTCAGTAGAGAGAGCTTGCAGCTCTTTAATCTGCTCCCCTACTACTTCAGCGAGACTTTGTGCTGACTGTTTATGGTCATGGTGAGCACCTCCTTTTGGCTCTTTAATGACACCATCTATGAGCTCTAGCTTTGCTAGGTCCGGAGCTGCTATTTTCATAGCTTCTGCAGCTTCTGGCGCATGCTTACGGTGTTTCCACAAAATAGCAGCACAACCTTCTGGACTGATCACTGAATAATAAGCGTTCTCCATCATAAGAACACGATCAGATACTCCGATACCTAATGCCCCGCCTGAACCTCCTTCACCTAATACAACGGCTACAGTAGGAGTTTTTAACAGCATCATTTCCTTCAGGTTAAAACCGATCGCCTCAGCAATGTTACGCTCCTCAGCACCGATTCCAGGAAATGCGCCCGGTGTATCGATAAGAGTAATAATAGGCATACTGAACTTCTCAGCTAGCTTCATGAGACGCACTGCCTTACGATAACCTTCTGGGTGCGCACTACCGAAGTTCCTCTTTAAATTCTCTTTCGTATCACGGCCTTTTTGATGACCTATTACGACAACACGCTGACCATTCAGCGTCGCAAAACCTCCAGGCATCGAGTGATCATCACCAACGTGACGGTCTCCATGTAATTCACAAAAGTCATCAAAAGCGTGAGCAATGTAATCCAGCATAAACGGACGATCCGTATGTCTGGCAATTTGAACACGCTGCCATGGAGAAAGATTCAGATAAATCTCATCCTTTGTTTTTATTAACTTTTCTTTAATCGCTGTAATCTCCTCAGACATATCAATATTCTGTGTCTGGGTTTTGCCTTTAAGCTTCTCAAGCTCTTGCTCGAGCTCAACGATTGGTTTTTCAAATTCAAGAGGTTTCATATCCTTCTAATAAAAGTATTTTGGTAGCTATTTTATCGCCTAATTTCTATTTCATTCCCAGGACATAACAGAAGAGGAAGCTCCTCCATATCTGCCTGAGAAAGCACACAACCTAGAGCGTAGTCTTCGCCTGACTTATCTTCCTCAGAGCGAAGCATAATAGATTTATCAGTCAAGAAAATCGTCTTATTTGAAGCTCTATACTCCACACTATGAGGCGAGACGTTTTTACCATCTTTTGATCCACGGATAGACGATACCTTTGTTTTTAAAACTCCCGACCCCTCATAACTAGCTTTAAGGACAGTGTAATCTTTTATAAAATTTTCGCCATCGAATAGAGTCACTCTCTTACGCTTAACATCGATCACCAGCCTCATATTCAAAGGTAAAACGGTCAACTTGTCACCAGGATGTAAACTCTGCGCATCAGCTCGCATCAAACCGCTAAAATGGGCTAGGCTGTCCATGGTTGTCTGATTTTTATTAATGATACGCGTAAAGTTATCACCGCTTTTCACCTCCACGGTTACTTTCCCCTTCTTATCTGAAGGGTCTAATAAACGGTCCATATTGATTTCGCCCAAAATCTTCCGCGCTTTAACAGCACTATTAGCGCTTGGGTAATTACTAACAACATACTTAAGGCGGGCTTCTGCCACCTCAATAGGTCCTTTTTCTAAAAGTTGCACTGCGTTTTGATACGCTTTTTCACCAGGCTCACTGCCTCTACCTTTAACTTGCTCGAGTTTAGCTTTCAGTGCCCACTCTTCTTTTTTTTGCACTCTTAGCCTAGCTTCTCCGCCATCATCCTCTGCATTGACGAACTGCTGCACAAAGTAAATCGTCAATCCAATCGCACAGAGCGTAACAGCTCCTGCTATAGATTTGACGGTCAGCATAATTGACATGGCGGGACTCTATCCTTTAATGCCTCACTACAGAAGCCCTTTTCGCTTAAAATCGAAAGCGTTAATTTCAGTCGATTTAGAAATCATATCGATTGAAAATTTAAGGAGCGCAACCTCCCAAGCGTCATCCACCCCCTCCATTACCGTAAGCATAGGGTCTCCAATAGACCTTGCCTCAGTTAGCACCCTGTCTCGGACAGCTTCAATTTTATCGTGCACGAGAGACTCCGTTAAATTTTTCTTTTTAAAAAGAAAGCCATACTGAAAAAAAACAGGTTCTTTTTTCTGCTCCTTAAGCCAGTCCAAAAACTCACCCGCCTTATCCTGAAAACCATCTAACTCAACCGAATTCATACCTTCGGGCTTAATGATTTGGGGCTTTTGCGCCTCCATCTCTCCCTGACGAATGCGAACCTGGCCAACCGAGTCCATCGGCTCACTAAGCATCGTAAACTTAAAACGGGTAGCGCCAAAAGTATCAATACGTCTATCTGGCTCATACAGCAATTTAGCTGTTTCCATTGCATATTGAATACTATCGGGTGAATGCTCCATGTAATAAAGAAATCGAAAGGGTTAATTGAAATTTTAGAGACTTAAACAACATGATATTAACCCATCATGTAAATCTCTATGTCACTATACAACAAAATGGGTAGATCCACAACAGATCTACCCATATAATAAAAATTTTAGAACAACTTACTTCGCATTCGTAACGTATGTCACTACGTCCGTCACGCTCTGGAGTTTCTCAGCCTCTTCATCTGGCACCTCAATGCCAAATTCTTCTTCAAAAGCCATTACTAGCTCAACGGTGTCAAGAGAGTCAGCTCCTAAATCTTCGATAAATTTAGCTTCTAGCTTTACTTGGTCGGCACTTACGCCGAGTTGCTCGACGATGATATCTTTTACTTTTGATTCGATGTCAGACATTTCTGCTGGTTATTTTTTGTTGGTTGAGTCCTCATTTAGTCATGCATTAGCCGATTAGCAATAGCGAAAATGGCCAATTTGATGAATAATAATTTTCAATCGTCATTAAGCCCTGATGAAAGGGATCGCTTCACCATATGAAATCAGTAAAGAATCTACGCTTCTTCACCAGCCTCAACCGACTCTTCAGCATCATCATACTCCAGTATCACACCTTTAAAATTAGCTAATACACGCTGGAATAACTTTTCCGCTGGCGCCCCATACTCTGACTTAAACTGACCGTAAACCATTCCATCAATCTTCGCCTTCCGCTCATCACCACCTTCATTGTAAAAAACAATAGCCACACCTTTGGTATCCCAACGGCGCTTATCAAGCTTCACCATATCTTGGTATCGAATACGCTGACCTGTCTGAGTATACAAAGCCTCTCCATCAGCGGATATACTCCGTCTCGAAGTCCTTATAAGCATGAATAAAGCTACCAATAACAAAACCCCAACGACAGCCGCTGAAATAAACTGGTTTCTAATTTCACTAGCCCCATAAATCTTCTTGGGCTTCTCGTCACTCCAGCCAAGCTTTCTCGTATACTGCTTCCATAAATCAATAGTTCCTTGCTGCCCGCCTTGCTCAGAAAACTTACTGTAACTGTTAACAAGTAGTTCAGGAAGCGCAGTAACTACATCTGCAGGTAAAACATCTAAACCGTCATCAGGCACCGTTAGTTCAAGCTCTTCTACTTCTTTTTCCCATTGAGCTTCCGTAACTCCACCTTTATCTTTTAAAAGGTCATAATGTTTTCCTGTATCCTGAAAAGCGTGATACATGACATAGTGAAGGTTTTTTTCACGATATCCCGTTAAACCATCTTTTAAGAAAAGAGCTCCAAAAATGGTAAACATCAATATCATCGCAATAACGCGAGAATAAAACCAGCTTGTAGGTTTACAAACTATCTTCTCTTCCTCTGTAGCGTTGCTCATCATTCTAGTTAGAACTCTGCATAAAATAACCCCTACTAGAAGCAAAAAACATAATTACATAAATCTTCTACGTAACTACCTCAGGGAAAACTTGCATATCTACTCATTTAACTTCTAGTTACCCGTATGAATCGCGATGACATACGCAAATTAACTTCATTAGCATCCTGTGGAGGATGAGCATCAAAACTAGATCCAGGTTCTCTCACGCAAGTCTTGCGCGGATTACCTCAGTTTCAAGATGAACGCTTACTTGTGGGATCAGCTACAGCCGATGATGCTGGCGTTTTCAAAATAGATAATGAACGAGCTCTTGTTCAAACCACGGACTTCTTCACCCCTATCGTAGATGACCCCTTCCAGTATGGCAGAATAGCTGCGGCGAACTCATTGTCCGACGTCTACGCCATGGGAGGCCGCCCCATCACCGCTCTCGCCATCGCTGGCATGCCGACTGAACACGTCAGCAACGACACCATCCGTGAAATTTTCCGAGGTGGCGCCGAAATGTGTGTAGAAGCTGAGTGCAGCTTACTCGGAGGACACACCATTAAAAACCCCGAACCTATATACGGACTAGCCGTGACAGGTATCGTTCACCCAGAACGCTATCTCGCAAACTCTCATGCACAGTCGGGTGAGCACCTCATTCTAACCAAACCCTTAGGTAGCGGCATCGTCTCCACAGCTCTAAAAAAAGGGAAATGTAGCGACGAGCTAAGAAACATCGCAAGTGCTCTGATGGGAACACTAAACACACCAGGAGCAACACTTGCAGAGCGCGCTCTAACTCGCTGTTGCACAGACGTCACAGGTTTCGGTTTAGCTGGCCATCTACTAGAGCTATGTGACGGAAGTCAGGTATCAGCTGAAATAGACGCTGCAGCTTTACCTCTGATGTCACCAGAAATCATGACTCTCATTGAAGCCGGCTTCGTTCCAGGCGGTAGTAGAAAAAACCTAGAGCATGTAGCTCAATCTACCGTATTTACAGATCAAGTTAGCGAAGCTCAAAAAATAATTTTCGCCGACGCCCAAACATCTGGTGGACTCCTCTTCACTGTATCTGATGAAAACCTCAACGCAGTCATGGACACACTAGAAGAAACAAATGCGTCATGTGCCACGATCATTGGTAAAACTATCCCCCGCCAAGATTACGCGATATCTGTGAGCAGCTCATAACCCGATGAAAAAACACCTTTATATCGACCCCGCCACACTTCCCCCGGAAGGAAAAACTTACTCTGATGAACTAGACCCGTCTATTTTTTTAAATCTAGGAGAAGGCACTAAAGCCACCGGCCCCCTTTTCTATGATCTTTTCATACAGCAGTTTGACAACGAGATCCTCGCTCTGGGACGAATCTCAGCCCCCGTTGAATTCACCTGTGTCCGCTCTCTAGTTCAGTTCATACAGACTATCGAAGTTAACGACTGTAGCGTCTGTGTAGAAGCTGGAGGAGGACAAATCGACCTAGCTGTAGCGCTCAGAGAGGAAATCATTATCATGTTCCCAGCCTACCCTCGCTGCGATGAAGGAGATGAAAAAATCGAATGTAATTTAGATTCTCGCTATTTAGCAGTGGACAAGCCCCCCACTGATGAGTTACAGACCACCCCCCGCGACGAAGCACCCGATCCATGGGCTGCGCTTGACGCGATTGAAAACAATGACGAATCAAGTGATTAAAAGGATCAACCTCTCTAATCAACCTTCGTCCTTTAACTTTTATTAACTGAACTAAACACCTACTACCATGGCAGTACCAAAACGTAGAACATCGAAGATGAAGCAAAAAATGCGTCGTGGCGCTAACCGCTGGCGTGCACCTCTTCTTAAAACTTGTCCTGAATGCGAAAGCCGCGTTCCATCTCACATTGCTTGCCCACACTGTGGCACATACCGTGAGCGCCAAGTCATAGATGCAGACGCTCTGTAAGCGCTTGCATTCATTCATTTCGAATCACTTTAAGCGGGATGCCTAGGTATCCCGCTTGCTTCATTTCCACCCTATCGCTGCTTAATCAAGAGGCTTAGACAGCGACATACACATCACAACACCACAACAATGAAAATAGCACTGGATGCCATGGGCGGAGACCTCGCCCCAATGGTTAATATAGTAGGAGCTCGAAACGCGCTAAAACTCTATCCAGCAATTGAAACTATTTATCTTGTTGGAGACACCGCGTTACTAAAAGAGGAGATGCAAAAGCATCAACTAACTGACCCTCGCGCTGTGATCATCCACTCTGAGGAAGTTGTCACTATGAACGAGTCAGGTATCCAGGCTCTCCGAGGGAAAAAGAAATCATCCATAGCCGTAGCCACTAACATGGTGAAATCCGGAGAAGCTGATGCTGTAGTTAGCGCCGGTAACACAGGTGCTGCAGTAGCTGCCGCCACCGTTAAACTACGCACACTCAAAGGCGTGGAGCGTGCTGGGATCTCGTCCGCACTACCAAACGAGCACGGTATCTGCCAGATACTCGACGCTGGAGCCAATCCTGAAGCCAAGCCACAGCACCTAATTACCTATGCTGTAATGGGCGCAGTTTTTGCTAAAAATGTACTCGGCGTAAAAAACCCAACAGTTGGCCTCATGTCTAATGGTGAAGAGGACGAAAAAGGCACCGCCTTTACCAAAGAAACATTCTCAATACTTAAGGACCTGCAAAATAGCGGCAAGGCCCCTTTTAAATTTGTAGGAAACGTAGAAGGGCATGACCTTTTCGAAAGTCCCATCAACGTCGTATTATCAGACGGATTCACAGGAAACATCATTCTCAAAAGCTGTGAAGCAACAGCAAAAGCCATGTCTAAGTGGCTCAAACTAGAGCTAAAACGGAGCCCTCTACGCATCATGGGAGCTATGATCTCCAAAGGTGCCTTTAAAGCCCTCAAGGAAAAAAGCAGCTACGAATATGTGGGTGGTTCACCATTACTAGGAGTGAACGGAGTCTGCATCATCGGCCACGGTGGATCATCAGCACTCGCTATTCAAAACGCTCTCCGAGCAGCCAAAGAAACGGTAGAGGCAGAAGTAAACCCGCATATCGAAGCTGCCTTAGAGGCTCTTAATCAGACGGAAAACTCTTGATTCCAAAAGATTAGGTCGCGCTCTACTACGGAATAAATAACAGCGGCTATTTTTCCTGTTCATAAAGAAAATCTGCACTAGTTTCTTGTGCATCGAATTTCTCTTTTGATCCAAATATGAGCACCCCCACTTTTCCCCGACCCGTCAGTATAGCTGGTACTGGTAGTTATGTCCCTGAAAGAATACTTACCAATGACGACCTTGCTAAGATCGTAGATACCAGTGATGAATGGATTACGAGTAGAACGGGAATCAAAGAGCGCCGTATCGCAGCCGAAGATGAATATACTTCTGACTTAGCAGCTAAAGCCGCAGAAAGAGCTCTCGAACAGTCAGGTATTTCAGCCGAAGACATTCAACTCATCATCGTAGCAACGATCACACCTGACACACCAACACCAGCTACAGCATGCTACGTGCAAGCTAAGCTCGGCTCTACTAATGCCGTTGCATTTGATATCTCAGCCGCATGTTCAGGTTTCCTCTACGCGATGAAACTTGCCAAGTCTCTCATTTCTAACGGAACCTATGATAACGCCATCATCGTAGGGGCTGAAAAGCTATCATCTGCTATCAACTGGGAGGACCGTAATACCTGCGTTTTATTTGGTGACGGTGCTGGAGCCGCTGTTCTCCACCGCGCTAAAGAAAGTGAAGGAAAGATTTTAGCTACAGAAATGGGCACCGACGGACGTCAAACTAGTATTCTAGATATCAAAGGAGGTGGCTCAGCCTGCCCTCTCACCGCTGAGAATATAGATCAGAATTTACACGCCCTCTCCATGCAAGGCAGAGAGGTCTTCAAACTAGCGGTCACCGCCATGCGCAAGGCTTCTGAAGCAGTCATTAAACGTGCTGGACTAACGGCAGAAGACATTAAACTAGTAGTGCCACACCAAGCTAACCTACGTATCATTGATGCTATTGCCGACCGACTTACTATCCCTAATGAAAAGGTCTACATTAACTTAGATAAGTATGGTAATACATCCGCTGCAGCAGTCGCTATAGCATTAGACGAAGCTCACCGTGAGGGCCGCTTCGAGCGAGGAGACAATATTATCCTCGTTGTATTCGGCGCAGGTCTTACATGGGCTGCAACCGCCATCGAATGGTAATACTCCATTAAAAGAAACCCACTAAAACGATGCGCCAGTTTATCTTAACCATCGGTACGATAGTAGCTGCGCTCGCTTGCTGCTGGCATCTTTATCTGGGTATTGCCGCTGTTATTCAGAGTCAATTAAGTGACTCTCTTTACTATTTATTTCTGATCGTTCCGCTACTCGCTTCACAAGCGGTTGCTTTTGACTACGTCAATGTACAGCTACACTCGGATTACAGAAAGTTCAGAAAATCCCTAGCACGTAAAAAAGGCGCTCAGATAGATATTTACAGCCCTAGCTCCCAGGAAGTCGAAGAAACTCCATGGGAAGATGATTCATCACACACGCACTGACTCTGAAGTCATTCTGCGATAAGGTAATCGCCCGAGACCACCTCCTCCTCGGAGAGAATATTACCGTTTTCATCTTTATAAACAAACTCTAAGGGCTCGGCATCTGCATTATCCCGCTCTAGCGGAGCAGCTTCCTCAGCAGCGGTCGCTACTACATTAATTTTATCCACCTCACCACGTAACTTAGCCACCCCATCATTTAAAATTTCTTTTTCATGATTAAAGGCATTAATAAGTGTCAGATTACTTTGCTCCATCTTCTTTTCCGCGACTATGAACTGATCTTCAGTAATGCGTAATTGACGGCTTATCGTATCAAATTTACCACGAATCTGAACATTCTCCTTCATAAGGAAAAAACAGGTGAAACCTAGAGGTAAAGTTAAGAACAGTAAACATAATGCCACAAGCTTCATGGGCGTGATCATGAACTCTACGGGAGTAGCTTTGACTTCTGGAGCCGCCGCTAGGCTTGCAGGTTCAGTTTTAGATGTCCCCGGATTCTTATAAATTTTTTCAGAAATAACTTGGTCTTGCGCTTCCTTATTTATTGCTGAGCTAGATTCACCATATCCAGTAATACCAGTGGCGGCCGCTGCTTGGGCAATTATCTCCGGCTTAGGAGAGCCCTCCATGATTCGACCTAACTCAGAAGCGCTAGGAAGAATGATCCTATTAGTATTCTTATCAATTTCCTGAGGTTTAATATTTAATTTATCCAGATCCATAACTTAAAAATGCTTATCTACTAAATGAGACTAACAAATAATACCGCACCTTAGCAAGTGTATATCTACAAGTAAGCTAATGAAGATTCAATAGATCAGGCAAAACGCTTTGCTGATGCTGGATCCGGCTCCTCAAAAGTGCGATTCCTATGCACCCATACACTCTGCACTAGGCCGAGTATAAACATTAACATCACCAGAAATGTGCCTGAATAGCTAACAAGCGGCAAAGGAATCCCCGTTATAGGCATAAGCTGCACACACATACCTATATTTTCAAATATATGGGCAAACAATAAGGCGACAACAGCAGCCGATATAATACGGCCAGAGCTGTCTCTACTATAAAAAGCTATAAACAAACACTGAATGAGTAATGAGGCGTATAGCAACAGAAGAAAGAGAGCCCCCCTAAAGCCTTGCTCCTCACCAATGACTCCAAATATGTAATCATTATGTGCTGTTCTCCATGAGATATACTTCTTGTCATGCAGCGACCCCTGCTCACTCGTGGCATTCCAGCCCAGACCTCGCCACCCAGCTTTACCTATCCCGGTAGCAACCCAGTGAGGAGCATAAGCATCTCCTGTGATATCCACTTCACGGCCATGGAGCATATCTAAAAACAGCTCAATTCGCGCAGATCCACGCTCCGAAGCTTTAGGTAAAACAATATAATATGCAGGAGCGATAAGACCCACTCCTAATATCGCCATTAAAATAAGATATCGATAAGGAATACCACATACAAACATGATCACCGCGGTGACTGGTAACCAAACCAAAGCTGACCCCATATCCCCCATCTTCACAACGATCAAAAACGGAATAAGAGAGAAGAAGCCTATGATCGCAACCTTTACATAAGGAAGGCGAAACACCGCATGCAGCTTGGGTAAATCCTGCAGTAAGGAGCTTAACAAAACAATCCCTCCCGCTATACCGAACTGAGTAGGCTGGAATGATAAGCCCCCAAAACTAACCTGGTGCACATCATTTCCATTTAACAAGGCCCATACCATAAGCCCTAAACCGCCCAAATACATGGGAAAACCCAGCCAGCGAATCCAACGGTAATCAATCAGTGACGTTACCAAAAAAACGCAGCACCCTACGATGATCCAGTTTTTCTGACGTGACGCATAATACTCCCCGCCTCCATTAAGGTGACGCGCCGCACTCTCAATCGCATAAACACCAAAGATAGTCAGAGCTATCATGGTAAAAATAAGGAACCAGTTCATTCCAAGTATTTTACGTAATAGCGGGGTCATAAGTAGGCAGGAGCAGCGCGCACTTTCATCATACGCTATTAGAAATGAAAGTGTACAGATTATACTGCTAGGTCAATAACTAGCACAGGATTATACAGATATACTATGTATAGATGGCATAGCGTTATGCCATCTCTGCTGAATACTTCTCGATGGCATCTACCACCTCATTCACATCATCTGTGCATTTGAGATATTTAGCATAGTCCATACCTTCTGCTAGCTGACTGATACAGTCGAATAACATGGTGTCTTCTTTATACCTTTTCTCTCCTAAGAAAATCATCGGGCTAATCACGTCAAAGGTGACATAATGGTTCTGCGTTGCATCCATAAAAATCTCCTGGGTCGTCCCTGCACTACCTGGTGAGAATATGACCCCATGAGTAGCGATCGCCAGTAAACCATCTTCGCGAATACTGTTAGAAAAGTATTTTGCAATATACTTAGAAAACAAGTTCGTAGGCTCATGTCCATAGAACCATGTCGGAACCGCCAAGCTTGAGCTACCATGTGGATGCATATCGAGTACCTGCTGAGCCTTCTCCATATATCCCTGATCTGTATAAACGCCGGCTTCAGACAGTATTTCTAATGCTTCAGCTAACTTTTCATCAGCAGCATTTGCCATCCATGCCCCTAAGTTCGTCGCCTCCATCATACCTGGCCCACCACCTGATGCTATGAAGTATCCTTTACGAGTAAGGTCACGGGCGATGTGGGCAACTTTATGATAAAACGGGTCCTTACGAGAAGTTCCATGTCCACCCATCACAGCTACCACCTTTTTCTTACCGCCTTCCTCAACACTCCCATCTAATAAATCACCTAAAGCATCATCAATCGCGTGATCATGTAGCCTCTGGGTTAGCGCCTCTAATACATTCGGCTTACTCCTGCCCTTTTTATCAAAGTGATCATAAATCTCTTTATCCACACTATTATCTTCTGCAGGTGACCAGCCATTCATCAGCTCTTCACGGGAATATAGGCTCGCCCGATAGGCTCGATACGGTAGTTGAGGCATCGCTGGGAAAATAATAGCACCTCTATCGCGCAAGGTCTCCAGATTCAGATCACTAGGAAACGTGCAGCCCAGAAAAGTAGCCCCATCACACTCCACTTCAGACCAGTTAATATCTTGCTTCCTTAAGTCTAGCCCCTGAATAACACTGCAGTTCAGCGAACCCTGGCTCTTTGCTAATGCAGCAAATGTGTCTATTTCATAAATCGTCGAACAGCTAGTTGGTTTTAAATCATTCATAATTAAATTGGGCTTACGGCATTCTAAGTTTAAACTCGTCTTTATGCCAAGCGAAGTTATACCACTCCTTCAATCTTTAATTCAAATACCAAGTGTCAACCCTGACAGCGCTAAGAACCAGCGAGATAATATCCTAGGTGAAAAAAAGATGGCTGGGCACGTAGCCGATTACCTAAAAGCTATCGGATACACGGTCACACTCGAAGAAGTCCAGCCTCATCGGCCAAACGTAATAGCACGTGCTCCTTATGAAAAAAACAGTCTAGATCCTCGCCCGAGAATTTTGCTCGGACCGCATCTTGATACGGTGACCGTAGAAGGCATGACCATCGAGCCATTCAGCGGTGAGATCCGTGATGGCAAAATCTGGGGACGCGGTGCATCTGATACCAAAGGCCCTATGGCAGCGATGCTGCAAGCGCTATCAAACTGCCAAGACATCCTCGCCAAACTTCCTATAGCGGTTGATTTCATAGGTTTCATGGGGGAAGAAGCCTATCAGCACGGGTCTAAAGATTTTGCTGAAAAATATGCTACTGATTACAAGTTCGCACTCGTGGGTGAACCAACATCACTACAGATCGTGCATACTACAAAAGGCTCACTGTGGGCGACAATCCGAGCAGAAGGAAAGGCAGCCCATGCCTCTCAGCCAGAGCTTGGAGAAAATGCTATTTTAAAGCTAACACGAGCCCTCCACCTCTTAGACTCTGA
>CAYNLE010000014.1:0-35325 GCA_964397975.1 uncultured Verrucomicrobiales bacterium
GAAAAGCTTTTCAGCGAGACTAAATAGCTAAGCTATTTAAGAGCTTTCATCGCATTGATTCTTTTTAGCATAGGAGGGTGCGAGTAATCTAGAAATACTGGGAACGGGTGGGGTGTAAGGTTCGCTAGATTATCTGCAGCCAGTTTTTTAAGCGCAGTGATGAGGTGGTCTGGAGTTTCCTGAATCATGACAGCGTAAGCGTCTGCTTCGTATTCATGTTTACGGCTCGAGATGTTTCCTATGACAGAGAGAATACGGCTGACTGGTGAGAATAGGAGCATGAAGAAGACAAGGCCTGCGTAAGTGCTTATTTCTTCTACACCGAAGGCGTCGAAGAGCTGTTTAGCGAAGCTACTCTCTTTATCAGTAACTAAGCCTAAGAGGAAAAAGATGGCAGCCGTCTGAATAAAGGAAAATACCATGCGCTGAATGATATGCTTCTTTTTAAAATGACCAACTTCGTGAGCTAATACTCCTAGTAGTTCATCCGTGCTGTGGTTCTCTATAAGGGTGTCGAAGAGGGCTATTTTTTTGCGTTTTCCGAAACCTGTGAAGAACGCATTTGATTTTGTAGAACGCTTAGATCCATCCATGACGTAGATTTCTGTTAGTGGGAAATCACATTTCACAGACATTTGCTGAATGCGGTCTTTTAGTTCGCTGTCCTGCATCGGCTCGAATTTATTAAATAGAGGGAGAATGAAAGTAGGCGCTAGATAGGTCATTAAAAGCTGGAACCCAGTAAAAACAAGCCATGCCCAGAGCCAGGCGTGAGATACAGAACCAAATATCCATAATACCATAGCGAGTAGTGGTGCGCCAATGAGCACGCCTAGGAAGATACCTTTGATCTGATCGGTGATAAATGTTTTTGGCGTTGTTTTATTAAACCCGAAACGTTCTTCGATGACGAAGGTGTCATAAATCTGGAAGGGAAGGGAGAGGATGCCATTACCGATCATAAATAGCCCGATGAAGGCCAAGCCCGTGACGGTTTCACCCCAGTTCATACTACGTAACCAGCTGTCTAGAGCCCCGAACCCACCGCCGAACCAAAAGGCAAGTAATACGGTTAGGCTAAAGAGGGAGGTGATGATGCCATAGCGAGCTGATACCCGTGTGTACTCCTGGGATTTTGCATATTTCTCTTCATCATAAATACCATCAAACTCAGATGGTAAGTTAGGTGTCAGAGCCTTTAGGTTAAGCAGAGTTGCTATGAAATCGAGTTTCCATAGAGCGAGTAGTGCGATGAGGATGAAAAGGGCTGTTGGGTTATCCATATTTAGTTAAATGCTTAGAACGCATCATGAATTAGTCAACATACAATACATGTTTCCTGCTCTAGATTCTTTGTTTTGGGTAAAATAGAAGTGACGAAAACCTGAATTTAGAGCTCTATTATAGTTAGTAACACTATGAAATCGTCTATTATATTATCAGGGGCTGCGATGATGTCGGTCATGCTGCTATCATCTTGTGGTCATATTTTCACGAAAAGCCATACCTATTCAGAAAGTGGATCGGTTACCATTAATGGAGCGAATGTCTCTAGTTCGGTGAAACCAATGGGCGGGAAGGGTGGTTTTTCTTTTTCGGCGATGATATACTTGGCTGGTTCGGCTACTCTTGACGGTCCGTTCATTTGGCGTGTGATTGCTGAGGGAAATGAGGGAGAGCACCTTAATCTTGTTGTGAACCGTATTAAGGTGACGACAACGAAGACAAACCGTAGTGAGTGGTATCCAGCAGAGCATCTTGGTGAAATTGTTACATTCAAGCCGTATAAAAAAGAGCCAGGTAAGGTTTTTGCTAATTTTCAGATCCCTGGACAACTTAAAGTATATCCGCGGGAGGATGGTGATATAACGATGCTAGCCGATATATCAGTATCATCGGAAAAAGGGGTGGAACGTAAGCTGGTGAAATTCCAGTTAGCATCAGATACTAATAAAAAAGAAGTCGAGTTTATCAATCTCCCAGCTGAGATCGTAAAAGGTTTAAACAAAGACCCTCGCGAATGGGATTGGTAAAAGTATTATCTGGTAAGTTATTATATATAGTCATATCTTATTACTGATATGTCACGATTATTGATAGACGGTAAAGGCTTAAGCCTCTTTAATGATGACGCCTTTATTGGCGATTTTGAGCGTAGGAAAACAGCTGAAAATAAAACAGAGAACGATGCTAATAATCGGGTAGCCGTTTTAGAGCGCCGTGTTGACCGGTTAACATTATTGACCCAAGCGATGTGGGAGCTTCTACGAACCAATTCTCAGAGTGATGACCTTGACTTGATTAATATGGTTGAGGAGATTGACGGTAGAGATGGTAAGGTAGATGGGAAGATATCCACTAAGGTCTTAGATTGTCCAAAGTGCCCAGGGAAAATAAACTCGAAACGAAATTTCTGTATGGTGTGCGGTCACGTCGTAGAGCCAACTGAAATATTTAACAGCGAATAGTCGGAGCCTCATTTGAGAGAAAGAAAGCGTGACAAAGTTAGGCTGGTTTCTTAAGACATCTTAAGCACCAAGGTATTAGATGGCTGACTATATTTGTTGAAATAATAGAGCCCTAGCATTGATATCGCAGTTACATTTTGATTTTATGAATAGAAGCCCCT
Organism: uncultured Verrucomicrobiales bacterium; assembly: GCA_964397975.1. Classification (GTDB taxonomy): domain Bacteria; phylum Verrucomicrobiota; class Verrucomicrobiia; order Verrucomicrobiales; family Akkermansiaceae; genus Oceaniferula. The sequence continues at coordinate 2,630 of CAYNLE010000014.1, forward strand.
TACTCATCCTCAGTTTATCAGTAGTTACCATGTTGGTAGCGTGTTCTGCTAAAGATAAAACACCTCCGATAGCTCCTGTAAAAGCACCAGTAAAGACAGTAAATAATACTCAGTATACAAGTCCGAGTATTAATAGACCAGCTCTCCGTAACCCAAGTGTTAACCTGCCTTCGGGTCAGTTTAGTAGTTCAAAGATCAGTTATTCTAGAGTTTCTACATCACAGCCATACATAGCGATGACCTTTGACGATGGTCCGCACCCCCAGAATACACCTAGGTTGTTAGATATGCTGCGTGAGAGAAATATCAAAGCGACATTTTATGTAGTGGGAAGACTAACGAAACGTTATCCACACCTAGTTCGCCGAATGGTAGCAGAAGGTCATGAGATAGGTAACCATACTACGAATCACCCTAACCTTAGTAAGATGAGTAAAGCGGCAGTTCGTAAAGAGCTAAACACGGGGCGTGATTCGATCATTGCAGCATCAGGTATTAAGCCTAGAACGATGCGCCCACCATATGGAGCTCTAACAAGTAGTCAGCGTTCATGGATTTTCCAAGAGTATGGTTACCCGACAATTTTATGGGATGTAGATCCAGAGGACTGGAAAAAACCAGGTGCGTCTGTAGTTAGTTCACGTATTTTAAATGGAACGCGTAATGGTTCTATCGTGCTAGCTCATGATCTTCATAAGTCAACGATCGACGCTATGCCGGCAGCTTTTGATGGCTTGCTGAGAAAAGGATACAAGTTTGTAACTGTATCTCAGCTACTTACACTTAATAATTCATCAGCTGGGTCTCAATAGAGGGATGCAGATTGGAAGTTACAGGTTATCAGTAGTTAGAAATTAGGGAGAGATTGAATTTAAGCGATGATTGGAAATGAATATTTTCAGACAAGAGATCGCTTAAGAGAAGTCTCCGCTGGAGTTATTAGTCTGGCAAAAAAAACAGGAACATCGTGTGAACCTGTTGAAGATAAAGCCTTTAGTAAGGCTCTTCATAGCCCTGTTGTCGTCACCGTATGTGGTGAGGGTAATACAGGGCGCTCGACTTTTCTGAGAGCTCTTTTTGGTTTCGAGGATACAATAGAGCCTGCTGATTCTGAGGATAAGTTCCTCTGGTATCAGCACTCTAGACGTGAATCAGATGAAGAGCTTAGCCCTTACCTTCATCAGGTATATCATTCGCATGATGCTTTAGAGTTTTTTAATCTAGTAGACGCCCCTGCTACGAACTTAAAGGACTCAGCTATTAATGAAGTTCGTAAAAGCATCTTGCCGCTCAGCGATATAATATGTTGGGTGTTTTCCGTGGCAAACCCATGGGCTGCGTCGACGTGGGAGGCAATATCGAGCTTAAAGCCAGCTGAACTTGATAAGTCGGTGGTGATTATTCAGCAGGCGGAACTTCGTAATGAAGGTGACCTGAAGGTTATCGAAGGTCACATGCAGGATCTTTCTGAGAAAAGAGTAGGGAGGCAGCTCCCTATTTTTGCGCTATCGGCTACTTCTGCCTTATCTGCGAAGTCTGGAGAGAAGATGGATCGCGGTAAGTTAGTCCGCTCAGGTTTTGCTGGTTTTGAAAACTTTATAAGCACGAAGGTAGAAAACGCAGCTCCCAGAATGGATGGTCTCAGATTGGTAAGAGATCGTATCGAATCGGTTTTACTGGAAGTCGAAAAAATGATCGACCTTCGGAAAAAAAGGCTACGTGATAATGAAGGTTTTTTACGCGATATCGAGTCTGAGGTAAGTCACCATAAAGAACGTCACGCAGCTGACTACCGTAGTAATCAGTTAGTTATGCAGAAGGGTTTTGAGAATGAGATTCCAGCTATCTTATCTGCTGCTGAAAAAAAGATCAGCCTATGGAAGGTTCTGAAAAGCTTTTTCATCACAGCGTCCTTCTCTAAAGATATTGAAGCTGACGTGATGAAGCTGACTGGGGCTTCAGTTCGCAAGTTAAGCGATGAAAGTGCTCAGTTATTAGTTAAAGACTGTGAGGGTCATTGGGAAACATTACGGCCTAAGGTGAAAGAGCAGCTGACGGTGGAGTTAGACGCTTTTAAAGATATTTCTGAGGTTTTTGACGAAACCTGTACTAAGTTTGTAGATCGTATAGAAAATGCAGCATCTGACGCTATTGTTCAGCTCAGGGTGAGAAGTGTCTTGGATAGTGTGTTGGGTTCTATGTTACATAACATGAAACTATGGTTATACGGGGTTTTGGGTTGTCTTTCTTGTGCTGGAGTTATTGGCGCTGCTTTTGGTGGCTACTTAAATGTTGTCGCTTTTTTATTTCTTGGTCTGGCGATTGTCGCTACAGCGGGGTTTGTATGGAGAGCTAGATCTTTTAAGTTTGAAATTTTACAAATACTTTATGAGAAGCTTCAGGATTCGCGTGTTCCTTTTGCAGATGATTTAGACTCGTCCTATAAAGAGGGTGTCTACGAGTTCTATATTACCTATAGTGGTCTATTAGGTGGGGTCAGACGCTATATTGTAAATGCACAGAGTGAGCTCCGCCCAAATATGGAGCAGTGGAATACTCTATTTTTACAATTAAAAGGGATTGAACAGGACCTCTAATCAGGACATACATCTGATTATGCGTCGTAGAGGTAGAGAAGGGGAAGCTAGAGATAATAAGCATGTGAGAGGTTCAAAGCCTGCACGTGGTAAATCAGCACGTGCTGAAGAGGATCTTTATGATATGTTAGGTAAGAGTGGTGAGCCACCTCTATTACTCATTCTAGACTGTGTGCAGGATCCTCATAACTTAGGTGCTATTTTAAGAACAGCTGATGGTGCTGGTGTTACTGCTGTAGTCGCTCCTAGAGATAAGTCTGCTAGTATTACTGATACAGTTAGGCGGATTTCAGTAGGAGCAGCTGATAGTGTGCCGTTCTTTCAGGTTACGAATCTAGCCCGCACAATGAAAAGGCTTCAAGATGCAGGTGTATGGCTTGTTGGAACTAGTGATGCAGGTGATTCAACTCTTTACGAGACGAAGCTTACCGAATCAATCGGTATAGTGATGGGTGCAGAGGGTGAAGGAATGCGCAGGCTAACAGAAGAAACCTGTGATTTTCTTATCCAGATCCCCATGGCTGGCAAGGTGGAGTGCCTTAATGTGAGCGTCGCTGCTGCTGTATGTCTCTATGAAGCAGTTAGACAGCGAGCGGTAACTTCTTAAGCTAGCGGATAAACCTCTGCTTAAGGTTTTTTAAAATAAGCTGAAGGTCGGAGGCTTCTTTCATCAGGTCGACCATTTCTTGGCTGCTTATATTGGGGTCTTTCAGACGGGCCCGTATAGAGGCGTCTTTATTCTGAAAGTAGGTATTGATCAGCATATTACTAGCTTCTTCAGCTTGCTGCACAGGGTGAGTAACCTCTTCATTATTTAGAGCTGCGCGTAATGCAGCCTGATCTTCGGCGGAGAGGGTAGTGATGTAAGTTTGCACACTAGCTGTGCTTTCAGGATCTGGTAGTTTATTAAGAATAGCACGTAGTATAAAGCCGCCCGCTAATGAGTCGAGAGGGTCGATAAGTGACTCTAACTGCTCGCTAAGCCACTCTTGTGCAGCTTTAGATGTAAGAGCTAAATGACAGAGGTATGCTACGGATATATTGATCGGGGTAGCCTGCACCGTTGGTTCATTTTCTTTTGCTCGCAGCGCGTTTTTTGCATCCTGGCGCTTTTCGAAAAATTGACTTCGAGCGACTGCTTTTTCTCCTAATATCACTTCGCTTCTCATTTCCTCAGTACCTATACCTAGCTGGGTAGCGACCTGGTTAATAAGAGCTTCTTTGGTCATCTTATCACCTACATGAGCGATCAGTCCTGCCATTTCATTGGCTAACTGAGCACGGTCTCTAATCGAGCTGATGTCAGTATTAGCCGTAGCATACTTCATTTTCACGGTGAAAAACTCCTTCGCGTCTTGGATGGCTTGCTTAAAAGCATCTGCCCCTTCGCGAGTGATATAGGTATCCGGATCATCTCCCTCAGGGAGTGTGGCCATGCGGATATGCATGCCTTCTGCCGAGAGGATTTTAAAGGCCTTATCCGCAGCGTTCAGTCCGGCAGCATCAGAGTCAAAGCAGAGAACGACCTCGCTTGTGTAGCGCTTCAGTAGGCGCGCGTGCTCTGCTGTGCATGCAGTTCCTAGCGTAGCGACCGCGTTTTCTACTCCGTTCTCATGACAGGAGATGACATCTATCTGGCCTTCACATAGCAGGGCACACTTCTCTTTCGCCATTTGGCGTTTTGCCTTGTCGAGACCGTAAAAAACTTTTGATTTCTTAAAAATGGGTGTTTCGGGCGAGTTAACGTATTTTCCACTGTTAGGATTATCTCTGAGCTGCCTGCCACTGTATGCGATGATGTCACCGTAATCATTAAAGATAGGAAACATGAGTCTGTCCTTTAGCTGAACATAGATGCCTGCTTTAGGACGTTCGTTGTCCTTGAGCCTTACGATGCCGCTGTTAACAAGCTGAGATCCTGTGAAGTTACGGCTTTTTGCCCAAGTGAAGAAATCGTTCTGGTTTGCTGGCATCCAGCCGATCATCCAGCGCTTTGCCATTTCTGAGCCATAGCCACGTGATTTGAGGTAGTCGCGAGCATGTTGTGCTGCAGGGGACTTCATCAGTAAGCTGTGCATGTAGCGAGCAGCTTCATTATTAACCTCGATCAGCTTAGAGCGGTTTTTACGCCGTTTCTCAGCCTCTGGGTCATAAACGTCTTCCTGAATGATGATGCCTGAGCGTGCGGCTAAGCGCTGAGTAGCTTCTACAAAAGGAAGGTTTTCATATGCCATTACAAAGCCAATAGCGCTACCTCCAGCGCCGCAGCCGAAGCAATGGTATGATTGCCTAGCTGGATTGACGTGAAATGACGGGGTCTTTTCGTTGTGAAATGGACAATTCGTAGTGAAGCTCGACCCCGAGCGCTTCAAGGGTAAGTAAGATCCTACCAAGTCTACAATATCTGTAGCGGCAAGAACCTGTTCAATAGTTTCCTCTGGTATACGACCCACGTATTTGTTTTTAAGGTTCAAAATCCAAATTACCAACCTTTTAATATGACCAATTCATTCATGGCATTGAAATTATTCTTGGACACAGAGCTATATCACTGTTCATTATAGAGGTGATTGGGAGGGAATCTTCAGGTAGCTTCAATGGGCAGTTCGCTGTCTTTAAAGGGCGTGAACAATCTTATGTGATTGGTATCGGACCATTTACAGAGTTAGCGGAAGCACCCGAGTCACAGACAGCTTTTTATTGTAATGATTTTACGCTTTCAGATACGAAGCCTTGGAAGGTTCCGAGCGGTTTGTTAGAAGTTGACTGTTTAGATGAATGGCTAGGTTCAGTTAGTGATTTGGAGTTTGAGTGGAGCTCACTAGACGCGGAGGAATTTACAGCTATTTTTTCTGAAATAGATGAAATGATTAAGCAGGGGGTGATCCAGAAATCAGTACCTGTAGCTACTGAAAAAGCATTGGTGAAAGCCAACTCTGAGGAGCCGGTTGATGCTGTATCTATTGCCCGATCTTTACTTCAGCATATGAAGCCAGCTAGTGATTCCTTTTATAGATACGGCTGGAGTATGGGAGACCGAGGTTTCTGTGGCTTGAGCCCCGAGTTATTGTTTGAGCTAGACGGCCTGAGGTTAAAAACAATGGCTCTAGCAGGCACTGCAAAGTCTGATGAACGTGAAGTGTTTGCAGTTGATGGTAAGGAAATACGAGAACACGAGTTTGTCGCGCAGACACTAGTAGCTAAGTTAGCTGATATAGGGAAAGTGAAGCGAGAGAAACGTAGTATTATGGATCTAGGTAAGCTGGTCCATTTTCATACAGCTATCGAAGTCCAGTTAGATCAGCGGCAGAGTGTGAATGAGCTAATCAAACGACTGCACCCAACACCTGCTCTAGGTCCATTGCCACGAAATGAAGACACCTTAGAGATGCTTGGCCAGTGGCGTAAACGCTTAGACTGCCCCGAATACTTTGGTGCACCTTTTGGTCTCTGGAGAGAGGGTAAATTTGATGTAGTGGTCGCTATCAGAGGTGTCCATTGGCAGGAAGGGGAAATAGCAGTTCCTTCAGGTTGTGGGGTTATCGAAGCCTCTAGGCTTGTTAACGAGTGGAGAGAATTAAGGCTGAAACGCGAAGCTGTGAAGGCCTCTTTTCAGCTGTAGTATCGGGTGTTTACAGATATTCAGGAAACATTTGCTGCCATATTTTTAGCTTCGCTAATATTTCTTCGGTTTTGCGAGTGGGGGATAGTTCCCAGACGAGAGGCTTCCCTGGTGAAATATGGCGCAGCAGCTTTTTAAAATCAAGTTCACCTGTTAGTGGGACTCGGTGATCTCGCGCTGGCCACTGGACATCATGAACGTGGGCGCCGATGAGGTATGGGGACATTTTTCTAAGCCATTGATCATGGTCAAGTAATCCAAGGTTATGCTTTAACTGCACATGACCAAAATCATGCCAGTAACCAACCCATGGGGTGTCTTTGAAGTGTTCTTGAATTTGTATCATTTCATCTTCACTGGGCACGTCTTCGAAGCGGCTTCTGGACTCTACGGCTAGCGGGATTTGTAGCTCAGCGGCTCTTTCTGAGAGAACTTCGAGGGCTTCGATGGCGCGTTGAATGTAGAGAGGCGATATTTTTTCTCTTTTACGTACAAACTTCAATTTGGCTTTAGCGTAGTCGGGGTCGAGTTGCAGCCCTTCCTTGACTGTTGAAGTTAGCTTTTTGGTCCACTTTTTTGACGGCATGGGAACAGATCCCATGTGCATAACGATGTATTTAGCATTAAACTGAGCCGCTAGCTTTAATGTTTTCAGAGTCATATCCATCGCACGCTTTCTCTCGTCAGGGCGGTGAGATGTAAACTCGTAAGCATCTGGAGCGTCGATCATTACTTCCACAGGTGAGGGGAAGTAATTGTGAACTCCGGAGCAGGTGAATTTATTAGCTTCGTAGGTTTTTTGAATACCAGGAAGTTTGGCAATGGTCATGCCGTGACTGAGCTCGATATTACGAAACCCTAGCTCGAGGATTTCCTCGATCATACTTTCGCCCTCAGTATGGCGAGAGTTGTTCCAGCAGGTGGAAAAGGATAACATCGAAAAAGTAGAGTAGGGAGAACGTATATATAAATACGACTAAGGGAGCTTCCACTGAGACCTTAGCTTAGCGTATTCGCTCTGTGGTAGTAGGATGTAAACAGGGTTTTTACCTGGGTCGATCTGTGAGATGAGTGTTTTTAACTTACCTGGATCCATGGTGGTGCAGCCGGCCGTAGACTTGCTGCCACCACCTCTCCAGATGTGAAAAAAGATAGCGGAGCCTCTTCCTGGGACGGCCTGTCCTCCTAACATGGAATCATTATGCCCAATGTATAGTTTGAGTGAGTGGGCGTAGTCGCCTTGGCGCATCTGAGCTTTTTTCTCCCATGTGCTAGAAGGCTCTTTGTTGAGTAATATGTGACGGTTGTATTGTGATGAATTTCGGTCTTCTACCCAGAGGTCACGTGTCGTGACTTTTTTGTATGGAAGTGAAGGTATGCGCTGAATATCTGAGGCGTATCCATATGCGCCGCCGAGTTTAAATATGCCAGCTGGTGCACGTTTATCACCTTCCGCTTTTATGGATGGTGACTTGTAGGTTTGCGGGTGGAGTCCTATACCCCAGGCTAAACCATTTTTTCCGAGTCTACCTTTCCACGGCTGTGATACAGGTCTCCATGTTTTTCCTACTTTTTCATATACTGATAATGTGACGTGTGAGGTGTTCCAGCCTGTGGTGACGCCGACTACCGCTTGCTTACAACTTTCAGGGACTTGCGCATGGGCTGAGAGTGACCATGCTAATATGAGTAGAATGTTTAGTAACTGTTTCATATGATCTAGTTGTTTGATAGGTATTCGTCTGCGAGTGTCTGACAGCCTTTGATGTCTAGTTTACCACTAGCTAGAATAGGGATCTCATCTACAGGGATGAATATTTTCGGGCACCAGAGACTAGGTAGACCTGTATCCATGAGTTTGTATCTGAGATCTATGCACTCTTGTTCGAGTGTGTCACCACAGACGGTTGATAGTAATGCGATAGCTTCACCCTTCTGAGCGTCCGGGATACCGACTACTGCAATGCGGCGCTCTGTATCTTGCTCTAGTCCTAATGTCTTGGTGATGGTCTCTTCGAGGGTTTCGTGAGGGACCATTTCACCAGCTATTTTTGAAAACCTGGATAAGCGACCTTCGATGTAGAGAAAGCCGTCGTGGTCTACGCGCCCGATGTCACCGGTGTTAAACCACCCATCTTGGATGACCTCTTTTGTTTTCTCCTCGTTATTGAGGTATCCAGAAAAGACGTTTGCACCACGAAGCCAAATGGCACCTTGGGTATCGATAGGAGACAGTGAGCCGTCGTTGGGATTGGTAATCTTAACGGCGATGCCTGGTAAAAATTTACCCACTGAACCAAACTTATTGGACTTGATACGGGTTAGGCCTTCTTTTTTATCTGCAGTAGGAATATTTAAGTTCGTAGCTGGAGATGTTTCTGTTAGTCCGTATCCTTCCATGGGGAGGATGTTGAACTTTTCATGGAATTTCTCGGCTAGTGACGATGGTAGTTTTTCAGCTCCTGTAACTACATATTGAACAGATTCTAATTGTTCGGGTTTTACTCGGCGGATATAGCCACGTAAAAAAGTAGGTGTAGAGAGTATCATGCTAACACGGTGCTCTGAGATGAGGTCGCCTAAGCGTTTTGTTTCTAAAGGGCTGGGGTAGGTGACTAGGTCCATCCCGTGAATGCAAGGATACCACAGAGTTACAGTGCTGCCGAAGGAGTGGAAGAGCGGTAGGCAACCTAGAACCCTTGAGTTTTTAGACAAATTTATACGGCTACCGAATTGGTGAACATTAGCGAGGATATTACGGTGGGAAAGGGGGACTCCCTTAGGGTCTCCTGATGAGCCAGATGTGAATAGGAGGACGGCTTCATCATCACCGCTTGATTCACCTAGACCGATCATTTTTGAAATCATGGAGCTAGGCAGTATTTTTGATAAGAGAACCCACCTTTTGATTTGTTTTTTAATGTTAGGAAGAGTGCGCTCTATAAAGATGAGATCTCTATTCGCTGGCCAAGGAAAGGATGACATCTTCCGCATGAACGGGTCAGCGGTAACGGATTTGTCGATGTCTGCTTGTTTGATAGTGGAGAGTATGGCTTTGTGGCTTGCCGTGAAATTAATGTTAACAGGGACTTTTCCAGCGAAGATTACTGCGAGGTTTGCTAACATACCTCCTTTACCAGGAGGCAGGATGATACCGACACGTTTTTTCTTCGTTTGTTTACTAATCTCTTTTGATAATGCGATGGCTGCCCCTAATAGTTTGTCAAAGGTGGTAGCTGAGTCGTCTGATCCGTCAAACAGTGTGGTTGATGCACCATGTTTTTTGAGCCCAGCTATAATTGTTTCTGCTAGAGAATACTGTAGGAAAGCTCTTTTTGAAAATGCTATTTCATCAGCTGCGTAGAGCTCTTGTTGCCAGATAGAAGCTGATACCTTTTCTGCAGTGATGAGGTTTCCAAATGAGAATACAGCGCTAGCTAAGGAGTTGGCTTTTTCTGATACTGTCGCTATTTCAGCAGGGCGGCTTACAGCTAAGGGTAATACAGGTAGCTTAAGAGCGCAGAGGAGCTGGATCGTTTTTGCTGGTATGTGTGAGGTTTCAGCATGAGGTGCTGAAACTTCGCCAGGTAGATAAATGATAACACCTTGACCTTCTATATAGCTATGTAGATTTTCACCGAGTGCAGCTGGATGCTCATCATCTGATGAGAATGAAATGGCTGTTACAGAGTCTTGTTCCAGAAGTTGGCGACTATCCTTACATAGTGAGATGGACTCTTCGCATAGCCATGTGAGAGTCCTACCTGATAACGTATTCTTGAGATGAGTAAGTTCTGAAAAATTAAGTCTCCCAGGAATAACGAGGCAGCCACTATCAGGGATATTGCTTTGTCCAAGGATTTCGATGTTATTACTCATTATCTGTGCGTTACTGTATTATAGACAGGTGCTCCAGAACTAAGAGAACACTTAGGACATCATGCTGCAAGGCTTAAGCTAAGGTTCCTTAGCTTAATTATGTATATGGCTATTTGATAGCGTCGAGCACACCGTTTACAAAACGTGAGGAGTCAGTGGTGCCGTAGCTTTTTGCTATTTCAATAGCTTCATTAATACTCACGGCACGAGGTATATCATTGCAGTGCTGTATTTCATAAACAGCTAGTTGTAAAATAGCGCGGTCTACTAAGTTGACTCGCTCAGGCTTGAAGTTCTCAATGGTTTCATTGAGTATCGAATCGATATCTTCCTGCTGGCTTGTGACGTTGTTAACAAGCTCTTTAACTGTTTTTCTAGCGATCTGGATTTCAGAGCTACTTGCACGTAGGTGAGCGAAGTCTGTCAGAGTTGAGTCGCTGTCATCGATAGCATCAAGTCTAGCTGAGGCACTTGTGAGGTGCTTGATAGCTGCTGTTGTTGCTTCTAGCTTATTAACTAAGCTAGGGTGCTTAGCTAGGTGCTCATGCCAAGCTTGGTTAGTAGCCTCGATACCTTGGTTGGCTTGATGAACCTTGGTGATGAGTTCAGCTGGTAGATTATCAGAACCTTTACTTTTAACAGCAGCTTTTAGGGTTTCTATTTCACCACTTAAGAGGTTTTGTGATGAAGTGATTTTTTTAAAGGCCTTGACGAAAGGAGCTAGGTCTGGCGACGTTTGTAGCAAGGCGAGTGTTTTAGGAGCCTGCGCTATAAGTTTTTGGAGTTTGTTCTCACGCCCTTGAGCTACGTGTAATACAGCCTTAGCTCTGGCGTAATCTAGTTTTTTAATACTAGTTTCTTGAGTCAAGTTCCAGAAGTCCTCTTCTGTTTGCCATGCTTCTTCGTCATTATTAAGAGCTCTGAAGTAGAGTAGCTGAATGGCGACTTCACGGATGTTGCGGCGTTTAAGCATCAGTTATTATGGCTTTTTAGTGGCTAGTTCGAGTTGTTCAAACGTGGAAATGATGGAGACAGCGGCTCGTGCGGCTTCTTGACCACGATTAAGCTTCGCTCCCATGCAGCGTGCGTATGCTTGTTTTTCATCACTTACAACAACAACTTCATGAATAACTGGAACGACGTGTTTAATAGCTATCTGCTGTAAGCTGTGGGTGACGCTTTCTGCGACCATATCACCGTGGATAGTTTGACCTTTGATAATGAGGCCGAGAGTAATCACACAGGACGGTTTGTCTTTTCTAAGAATGGATTCTACGACTACAGGTATTTCATATGCACCAGGGACACGAACGACACGGATTGTTGAGTTTAAACTTAGCTCCTTAAGCTCTTCGATTGTGTTATCGAGTAGAGCGGTGGTGTATTCCTCGTTATACTGAGATGCCACAATGACAATCGAGTTTTTCTGTGTTAAATGACGTGGTTTTGGTGGAAGGACAGTGGACATAGTTGACGGTGTTTGAGATTGATAATGGTTCCTCGTATTATCTGCAAGATAGAATGCTCGAAGTGCTAGCTTAGAGCTTGAGTTTTTCTGCAGCAGCGGCTATGCGGAGTAGTTTCTCCTCTTCCATATGAGCACCGAGTATCTGTAATCCTACAGGGAGGTCTGTGCCTGTATCAGAGGTAATAGTGCCACATGGAACACTGATGCCTGGTATACCAGCGAGGTTAGCTGAGATGGTATAAATATCAGCGAGGTATTGTTGGAGAGGGTTATCTTTATCAGCTCCTAGTAGAGGGGCAGGCGATGGGGTGACGGGGGAGATGATGGCGTCTACCTTTTTGTAAGCTTCCTCGAAGTCCTTTCTGATCAAACGACGAACTTTTTGAGCTCTGTTGTAGTAGGCGTCGTAATAACCTGATGATAAAACATAAGTTCCGAGGATGATACGGCGTTTAACCTCAGGGCCGAAGCCTCCTTCTCTACTACGCTTATAGAGATCGAGTATGTCAGAAGGTTTTTCTACACGGTTACCGTAGCGGATACCATCGAAGCGAGATAGGTTAGATGACGCTTCAGCTGGGGCGATGATGTAATAGGCTGCAACAGCATAGGCTGTATGCGGGAGTGAGATGTCGACTATTTCAGCGCCAGCGGCTTCTAGAGCTTTGATTGCTAATTCTATCTTTTCACGAACTTTCGGGTCGATACCTTCTCCAAAGTATTCTTTTGGAATACCAAGCTTCATGCCGGCGACGCCATCATTAAGACCTTGAGTGAAGTCTGGAATGTCTTGCTGCTGAGATGTTGAGTCAGCAGAATCGTGCCCTGATATAGCGTTAAGGATATAGGCGGCGTCTTCTACATTATGAGTAACTGGTCCTATTTGATCGAGTGATGAGGCGAAGGCAACGAGCCCGTAGCGTGAGACTCTACCGTATGTCGGCTTTAGTCCTACTACACCACAGTGACTGGCGGGCTGGCGGATGGATCCACCTGTATCTGAGCCGAGTGCCGCGATAGCCATTTTGGCTCCGACTGCTGCTGCAGAGCCACCAGATGAGCCACCTGGTGTGCGGGTGCTATCATGTGGGTTAGTGGTCTTACCAAGAGCTGAACTTTCAGTAGTAGAGCCCATCGCAAATTCATCCATGTTAAGTCGACCTACTGGGATAGCGCCTGCTGAACGTAGTTTTTGAATGACGGTAGCGTCGTAAGGTGACTGATAAGCGCCGTCTAAAAATTTAGAGCCGCAGGTGCACGGTTGACCTTTAACGTTAATGTTATCTTTGATCGCTATAGGGATACCACCAAGAGGTAATGATAAGTCGGCGAGGTCAGCTTCAGCTTTTGCTGTTTCTATATCATAGGATAAATAAGCGCCTACGGCTGCGTTATTTTGATCAATGGATGTGGCGAGCGTGTCAATGATGTCGCTGGGTAGGATATCTTTATTGAGTAGCTGTTGACGTAGCGATGAGATACTTTCTAAGGAAATAGACATAAGAGTCAGATCTAAAAATGATTTAATAAGGGGCGGAGCGCAGTGTTATGCGTCGACGACTTTAGGAACACGAATTTGTCCCAGAGCGTTATCAGGAGCGTTTTGAATGAGGTCAGCTTGACCGAGGTTTTGGCGTGAAACATCTTCACGTAGAGAATGATTGTTTGGATCGGTGTGTGTCGTCAGGTCAATCCCGTCCACGTTCACATCTTTCAACGTTTCAATATACCCTAAGATAGCCTCAAGCTGGCCTTGGAAAGTCGCTACTTCCTCATCATTGATCTCGATTCGTGCAAGGTTTGCAACATAGCGAACGTCGATATTGTCATTGCTCATGCATGGGAACTTGCATGCACTCGATACGCTTTTCAAGCTCAGAAGCAGCTTGGTGAAAAGATAATGCTACCCTTGGAATATTAACGCCTTGTTTGACGACTACTGAATTTTTCACCACAGTATGGACAGCGGTATGGTAGTTTAAAGATAACTCTTGAGGCGATATTTAAACGGTAGCTTAATCCTAGTGCTTTTTTTGCTTTGCGGTTCTTACTACATTTACTTTTTGTCCATACAGCTCCAGAGCATAAGGGGCATTTCCAACTGTAGCTGATAATGAAATAAAGTAAGCCCAAGCAGATCGTGAGGATTAACTGGGCGCAGCCAACCTCTATATAAGCTTTAGAGGATGTAAAAACCCCGTAAGTAGTGAGTATGACAGAGGCTGAAAAAAGCCAAGTGTTTGTGAAGAAAAGAAAGGCTCTAAAGCGTAGCTGGGATAAATTTTTTTTAGAGCTTTGTTGATGCATTTATCTATTAACAGTTACTTTTATGAACTTTGCTAACCGCTATGACGGTGCGGAGCTTATGCTATGTCACATGTTTTATGTAAAAATAGCGAAGCGCAGTCATTGGATCATTTGGTAGATCCATAAAGCGATAGATGCTGTTGCTATAACTAATAAGGTGATTAATAAGCCACTTTTTGCCTGATGCCTTTTCTCGTTCTTTAACTCACCCCTACTAAGGCGTTCCATAAACTGCTTTTCACGCAGTCTTTCTTTGACCTCTGATGGTGCAGGGATAGTGCACATGCGATCCTCTTCGGCTTGCCTTGCTCGCTCCGGTTCGTTTTCAACAAAGTCCTCTAAGCGTTTGAGCTGTTCTTGTATATCTCCTTCACGAGCTTCTAAAGAGGTGATTTCAGAAGCTTTGCTGTCAGATGCTGAGCTTTTAGTTCCCATTGATAAGGTCTAGAGCAAGTAGGCCACTTATTATTTTAAGAGGTAGGCGATGAGTGCAATAGCTCCAAAAACAATGATAGGTAGATTGAATGCTAGACCGTTACGAACATTGAGAGCGAAGTCGCTAGAAATTGCAGACTTAGAGCTTGAACGTTTTGCTTTAGGGCTTTGCATTCCGAACACTGAGGCGGCGCGACCACCAGAGAAGTGATCGACAGCTTGCTCGTATTCGTCTTCGGCTAGATCGATAGTTGATATAGCGCGGGCTAGCTCTTGCTTAAGGTTTTCGTTATTCCAGTCCTCTGGGTTAAGCTGGTTAATCTTTTCTAAATGATCTGCGAAGCAGACACGAGCTTGCTCAAGCTCTTCCGTTTCTTGACGTGTAGCGAAAATTTCACGATCCATGGCTGTTATAGCCGTAGTGAGTTTTTCTTGAACCTCTACCTGTCCGTGTAGAAAGTCGTCTTTGCTTTCGTTTAGTTCCTGAAGTTCAATTTTCCTGCGCTCTACGTCTGCTTGCTGCTTGCGTAGTAGCTCGATCTGATGTTGAGCGTCTTGTAGCTTACTTGTAAAATCTTCTGTAAGAGGATTGCTAGAAACCTCATTACTTTCCATCTCTAGTTGATTAGAACGAACGTTAATGTGTTGCTTGCGGCTAGTAGTGGTAGACATGTTTACAATAAAGGCTGTTAGTTATTTATCGTGTACATAATCTAAAATAGATCTGCTGACCAGATAATAGTTAACTTTTATTGACTATCTATCTGTATGGAGTCGTTTTACTTGATTTTCTTTGTTAGGAAATGGTGTGGACGCCTTTTTGATTAATAGGAGAGACGTAGCACTGGTTCTCTAATTCGACTTTATTAAATGCTCCAGAAATAGCTTTCCCTACTCGCTGAGCGCTCTCTTCACCTTCACAGAGGGCGAAGACACTTGGTCCAGCGCCTGAGATAGAGAAGCCTAATGCTCCCTGAGCTATAGCTGCGCGTTTTGCATTATAAAATTCAGGGATTAGCTTTTGTCTGCGAGGTTCTGCGATGACGTCATGGATAGAGCGACCTATCATGGCGTAATCTTCCTGAATAAGTCCTAGTATGAGACCCCCTAAGTTTCCGATTTGCTGAGTCGCGTTTACCATCGGGATTTCAGTAGGTAGGATTTCTCGTGCTACCTTTGTGAGGATCTCAATCTCAGGATGGACAACAGCAGTCCAGAGGTTTTTAGGGACTGGGATTTGAGCGATGTCGAGCTCTTGGTTTGAACGAATAAAGAGGATGCCACCTAGTAAGCTGGGGCCGACATTGTCTGCGTGCCAAGCGCCATCGGCACTTACTTCACCCTGCATAGCAAAGGGGAGAAGTTGTTTTTTTGAAAGAGGGGAGCCTATCAGCTTATTGACAGCATAGACACCTGCGACAGATGATGCTGCTGATGAGCCTAGTCCGCTTCCAAAGGGCATTTTTTTATGGATCTCAAGTTCGATACCGCGATCGCTCATGCCGAGGTGGCGGAGGAAGTCGAGTGCGGCTACACCTGCAGTGTTTTTTTCAGGTGTAAGCGGTAGTTTGCCGTCATCACCAGTGATTTTGGTGATTTTAAGTCCGGGTTCGTCAGAGTGTCTGGCTACAACCTCGTCGCCAGGTGCGTCGATAGCGAAGCCTAATACATCAAATCCACATGCTACGTTAGCAACTGTGGCTGGGGCAAAAACACGAACTTCTTGTGGAGTTGCAGTGATCATGATGCTTGGTGTTAAAGGATGATAGTAAGTTTGGCTAGTTAAACAGTTTACTTATAGTGATTTTTTAGCCAGCAAATGCATTAGTAGCTACTCCACTAGTGCTGAGCCCTGTAATACGAAACAGTCTTCCTGCATCTTCTTCTACTTCTGATTTGTGGATTCCAGTTGTAATATAAAGTTCATCAAGGTTTTCACCTCCAAAGGCGCAGGCTGTGGTTTCTAAACAAGGGATGTCGATCCTCTGTAGTTCTTCACCTGTAGCTGGGTTATAGCTGACAACACAGGCACCGTGACAGAAAGCGATCCATAAATTACCAGCTTTGTCGATAGTCATGCCATCAGGAGACGCTGCTATAGCTTCTGTGTTAATGACAGTGCGTTGATTAGAAAGATTTCCTGTTTCAGTGCAGTAGTCGAATGCAAATACGGAGAGTGTAGGGGTGTCGATGTAGAAACAGGTTTTTGAGTCAGCTGACCAGGCGATACCGTTTGAGTTAGTCACATTTGGAAAAGCTGTATGCAGTGATAGGTCAGCATCAAGTCGGTATAAGGCTGCGTCACCTTGGTTTTTTACGAGGCTGATAGTTCCTGCGAAAAAGCGGCCATCCGGTGAGCATTTGCCGTCATTGAAGCGGTTGTCACTTTTATCTGTTTCAGGGTCAGTGATGAATGATGTTTCACCAGTTTCAGGGTTGAGGAACTGGATCCCGTTATCTCCAGCTACCATTAGCCCACCTTTACTTCTAGGCACAACAGTTCCGACTCTACCAACAGATTCGCTTACGTCCCATTTCTTTTCTTCACCAGATTTAGGTTTGTACTGAATGACCACTTTTTTCTCAATATCCACGTAGTAAAGAGAGTTTTCCCACCAGATAGGGCCTTCACCCCACTGTGCACGATATGTTCCTACGGTTTCAATTTTGAGATCTGATGTTTCCATGTGGTGAGCAGTATCATCGGAGCTGAAAGATGTCGAGTGTGTCGATGACTAGAATTTGAGAAAATCGGTTGTCATTTATCCAGAACTAACTAGATTGCGCCCTTGTCGATTCATTCAACGCAGATACGATAACGGGCAAGGGAAGATATAATGATAAACTACCTAAGAGACTCTATTAAAAACGCAGTGAATACATTTGTATTTGTACTGCTTTTTGTCGTCGCGCTATGTTGTTCAGTGACGACCTCGTATGCTCAGGCCTTTAAGTGGGAGACTGTTAAGCATAATAGTGCTGAATACGTTACCTTGAGAAGTGTGAAGGAGTTTTACCGTTTCGATAGAATGAAGGTTGGGGCGAAAGTGTCTCTGGAAAATGTAGCTACCAAGATTGAATTTAAATCAGGGAGTCAGAACTGTTATATGAATGGGGTGCTGTTTCAGCTGAGTTCTCCCATTGTCAAAAAAGGTGCTAGATATTTAATCTCTAGGACAGATTTACTCAAGCTAGTAGATCCTGTTATAAGACCAGCTCATATTATTAAAGCTAATCCATTTGGCACCGTTGTCATTGATCCTGGTCACGGAGGTCGCGATGGTGGGGCTAAGGGCACCGTTCTGAGTGAGAAGTTTTATGCTCTTCAGGTTTCTAGATTAGTTAGGGATAAGCTTCAGGCTAAGGGGTATAAGGTGGTGATGACTCGTAATAGTGACGTGTTTGTTTCACGCCAAAATCGAGTGAGAATAGCGAATAGTCACCCTAATGCTGTCTTTGTTAGTGTGCACTTTAACTCATTTAGTAGAGCGTCTGCCAGTGGTATAGAAACATTTACTGTTTCTCCAGTAGGGGTGCCTCATATAGGGCGGGGGGTGAGGCGTCGTGATTATAATGCTGTTCCTGGTAATATTATAGATTCGGCCAGTATTGCACTAGCAACGGCGGTTCACAGTAGAGTGTTGTTATTTTTAAACGATGTTAAATACGGGAATGATTTTAATATCATTGATCGAGGTATTAAAAGGGCTCGCTTTGATGTTTTACAGGGTATCAAAATTCCTTCGATTCTTATAGAAGGAGGTTTTCTGTCGAACAGATTGGAAGCTAGAAAAGTTCATACCAGAGCATATCAAGAAACATTAGCTAATGCTATTGTTCGAGGGATCGATATTTATAGAAATTCGGTATCTAAGAAAAGATAAGAGTCGACTCTGTTAAGTAAGCTCTCTGTGGCTTAGCTCATGCTGAAGTATACTGAGTCCATAGATAGAAGCGGTTTCCACTCTCATGACGATAGAACCAAAGCTGATAGGTTTGAAGCCAGCGGTGTAAGCGGCCTCATACTCTACTGGGGAGAAGTCACCTTCAGGACCTACGAGTAGAGCAATGTTTCCATCGTAAGTTTTTCCATTAAAGTAGTTTTTTAGATGAACGCTTTTACTGTCTAGGGCCGCAACAAGGGCTAGACTGTAAGCGTTTTTATCAACAGTAGTAGTTAGCCAGTCGCTAAAGTTTAATACTGGGGAGATTTCAGGGAGATAGTTTTGCCCGCATTGTTTACATGCTTCTAGCGCGATGCGCTGCCACTTAATACGTTTTTTCTCCAGTGAGTCTGGACGAGCAACAGTGTGGTCAGTGAGTAACGGTTGGATACGGTGCACACCAAGCTCGACGCTTTTTTGCACAATGAGCTCCATGTTGCCACTTTTAGGAATAGCCTGACAAAGCGTGACCGGGGCTAGGTTTCTGGGTTGCTGTTTTTGCTCTATAATGGAGCAGGTGACTTGGTGGTTACTGATTCCGGTGATTTCACCAGTGCTGAAGTTGCCTTCACCGTCAAATATTTCAATGGTGTCACCTAGCTTTGCTCGCATTACTCTTGAGCAGTGTTTGGCCTCATCTCCTGTGAGTTGAAGTGTATTCTCCTGCCAATCACCAGGTGGTAAATAGTAGCGGTTCATGGCAGTGAGAAAAGGGTGCTCTTAATGAGCTGGTAATATAGATTATGATCCGAAAAACTTTTTAGCTTTTTCGAAAAAGGATTCCTGCATCGGGTTGTTTTTAGCTCCGATAGATTCAGAAAATTCTTTAAGCTTTTCTTTTTGCTCCCCGTTGAGCTTGGATGGGACCTCTACCTGTACTTTTACATGTAGATCGCCTTTTCCTGCTGATCTTAGCCCTTTGATACCACGTCCGCGAAGACGGAATGTAGTGCCACCTTGTGTGCCGGCGGGTATTTTAATAGATGATTTGCCTTCTAGAGTAGGAACCTCTAGCTCACCACCTATAGCTGCAGTTGAGAAGGGCATAGGGACTTCGCAGAATAGATCGTTATCTTCACGTTCGAAGACATCATGGCGTTTGAGGTGAAGGAAAACATAAAGGTCTCCTGGCTGCCCTC
The DNA here is from genome assembly GCA_964397975.1 of uncultured Verrucomicrobiales bacterium. GTDB lineage: Bacteria > Verrucomicrobiota > Verrucomicrobiia > Verrucomicrobiales > Akkermansiaceae > Oceaniferula. The sequence continues at coordinate 22,021 of CAYNLE010000014.1, forward strand.
CACGGAGGCCGGCGTCACCATTGCCAGTAGAGCGAAGGCGTGTACCATCATCTACTCCGGCGGGAATATTGATCTTGATTCGAGTTTCCTTATTTACACGTCCATCTCCATCACAGAGTTCGCATGGGTCACTAATGATTTGTCCAGAACCGTTACAGGTCGGGCACTCCATGCGTTGCTGGAAGATTCCTTGCTGGCGAATGACAACGCCCTGACCATTACAGGTAGAGCACCTTTTGAGGCCTTTGTTGCTTTTTGAGCCGGTGCTGTTACAGGCGTCACAGGCTTCGAGTTTTTCGATTTCGAGTTCTTTTTGGATACCCTCGGCCGCTTCCTCAAGAGTGATTTCCAGATCGTATCTTAAGTCGCTACCAGGCTGCTTGCCTGACTGGTCTCTACGGCTTCGTCCGCCACCAAACATGTCTTCAAACCCACCGCCGCCACCACCAAATGCGCCGCCGAATACTTGTGAAAATATGTCTGAGGCATCATGGAATCCGCCACCACCGCCGAAGCCTCCAAAGCCGCCGCCACCAGCACCACCATTTTCAAATGCGGCATGGCCATAGCGATCATATGCAGCACGTTTGTCCTCATCGCTGAGAGCTTCATAGGCTTCACCTATTTCTTTAAATTTGTCTTCAGCTGCTTGATCTCCAGGGTTTTTATCTGGGTGAAACTTTAAGGCTAGCTTACGGTATGCCTTTTTAAGCTCAGAAGCTGTTGCGCCCTTGGATACGCCAAGGACCTCATAGTAATCGCGTTTAGTAGACATGGCTTTTTATTCGCTTTCTTTTTGGTCTTCCTGAATTTCTGAAACCTCAGTATCAAGTGAGATGATAACGTTAGAAGGACGAAGTAAACGATCACCGATACGGTAACCTTTACGCATCACCCGAATGACTTTACCTGGATCAATCTCGCTACTTTCTTCCTGATCGAGAGCTTCGTGTAAGTTCGGGTCGAACTCACTTCCAGCTTCAGTTTTTATTTCTTCTACATTTTGAGAAGCGAAGAACTCTTCGATCTGCTTGCGAACCATGTCCATCCCCATATAAAGCATAGAACCTTGTTCTTTTTCAGCGGCCATCATACCCATGTTGAAATTATCAAGAACAGGTAGTAGTTGCTCCAAGAGGCTTTGGTTTCCATACTTTACCGCGTCAAGCTTTTCGCGTGCCATACGCTTGCGGAAGTTGTCTAGCTCAGCAGCAGTTCTGATGGCTTGGTCTTTCCATTTAGAAGCTTCGAGTTCTAATGCTTCCCATGGATCAAGCTCAGGTTCTGGTTCAGTAGTAGAGTTGTCACTAGTGTCGGTGGCTTGTGCCTCAGTAGGAAGCTCATCTTGAGTGTTTTCTGGCTCCTTGGGTGTTTCATGTTCCTGTGTAGGGTCTTGCATGCCGAAACACATAGCCAGACAGAGCCTTTCGTCAACAGCAAGGGTGAAAAAATAACATTCCTATCAGAGGTGTTACTTCTTAGTAGATGCAAAAAAGGCTCATCCATTAAGGATGAGCCTTTTGAAAAAGTTTTGGGCTAAAGCTTAGTTTGTGACTGGCTTAGCAAGGATTACAGAGTCACCGGCTTGGATAACCATGCCTGGGGAGAGTGACTTGTGGTCTATATCCGCAGTGATTAGAGTTCCTTCGATAGCGCTTATTTTTAGTTTTCCTACATATGAAGATCCACGCTGAACAATAAGTTTGCTGGATGTATCGATAGGCATTTTGCTAGGCACGTGAACGATGACGAAGCCCCAATCATTATTAACAGAGTCGATATGACCAGATAATGAGTTTGAGCGGATGTTGTTAGCTCGCCTAGCTACTCTTTCGCGTAGGCCTGAAAGTTGTGCGCTATTTTTGTCATAGCTTTTCTGAGCGGCACTAGTAAGTAGAGTGATTTCCTCCAGTTTCTCATTAGACTCCGCGATGTTTGTTTCAAGCTCAGAGATGTGATCAGGGATTTCCTCGAGTTCTATGTTAAGTTCGTCAAAGTTTTGCTTAACGGTAGTTACAAGAGTATTGACCTCGTCTAGGCGGTCACTTTGCTCTGAACTTTTTTCGTTCCACTCCGTGAGCTGGCGGTCAACTAGGTTGAAATTGTCTGTTTTTGAGCTGACTTCAGCTTGTGTATCGGCTAATGCTGTACGAGCGGCATCGATATTAGCCTTAGCTTCTTTAGCCTCATCTTTACGCTTATTAATGGTGTTAAGCTTGTTAGCATTTTTTTCAGCTAGCTCATCTTTTTGAACCTTAAGATCTGCAAATTTACCTTTTAGTTCATATGAGAACCATGCTGCGGCAATGATTCCTATGAGGGCAATGAGGTATGTAATAATTTTCATATGATATCAGTGATTGTTGTTTTAGTGCCTGTGTTTACTGGGCTGGTGTAGCTGCGATATTTGTAGAAACCTCTTGTGAAGGGATGACGGTGTCGCCAGCGTGAATTGTTACACCTTCTGCTACTGAGCCGAGTTCGATACTTGCTGCTGATCTGCCAGCTTCTACAGCAGTCACTTTTAATTTAGCAATGATTTCGCTTCCTCGAACGACATCTAAGCTAGATCCATTGACTACGCCTTGCTTGTCTCCTGCTGATAAGGTGACGAAGCCTAAGCTGCGGTAAACAGCTGAAATACTAGTGCGCATGTTAGGGAAAGATTTCCCACTAGACTGAAGAGCTATTAAGTTACGAATCTCAGCTGCTTTCGTAGATGCACCTGCATCAGTTTGAGAGAGGTTTGCGAGTGTAGATTCACTTGAAGCGATTTTATTTTTAAGCTCACTTAGTTCAACACGTAGACCTGTGACTTTAGGGATAACCTCATCTGGATCAGGTAGACTGTTGATCATCTCTTCAGCATTCTGTAATTTAGCTTCGTTACGCTCATATTGAGCTTCGAGATCGGCTACTTGACGTGTAGCGTCTTCATGTTTCTCGCTAATTTTAGCTAATTCTTCTTCAGCCTTTTTTTGCTCAATTTTAGAAAGTTCAATGTCACTCTTAGCGGAGGCGAGGATCTCCTTCTGTTCTTGGATCTCGGCATCTCTTGAGATCTCTTGTTTTTTCTGTTTTTCAACAGTGCTTATAATATCTTGATAAGCAGCTTTGTTTTTAAATGCAACAAATGCGGTAGCTATTAAGCAAACGGCAGCTATGATTCCTAGTATTTTGGACATATTAGAGTTGTTTAGATGGGTTGATAGAATGGACTATCGATATTTCTGGAAATGCTATGTAATCGGTTCTGGTGGCGCAATCATTAATTTCATAAAAAACTTACTGTATCTTGTGTTTACAAGTGTGGCAGTAGGCCTATGCATAGTGATGTCTTATGAAAACAGTTGTTCGTATCTTTTCCTATTTAGGTAAATACCCTCATTTAGCTATTGCTCAGATGGTATGTGCTGTATTGATGACATTGATGTTACTCGTTTTCCCGTCGATGACGGGGCGGGTGAAGCGTGAGGTTATAGATGGGGGGGAGATAGGTCTATTACTAAAGTATGTTGTTGTTGTTCTGGTGGCGTTTTTCTTGAGAGATTTTTTTAATTGGCTGAGAATACTGATTAATAATATTTTCGAACAGAAGGCGGTTTATGACCTTAGATCAGAGCTTTATAAGAAACTACAAAGATTGCGCCTGAAGTGGTTCGACGAGAGGCGTAGTGGTGATATTATGACGAGAGTGGCTGAAGATGTGCCGCAGATGGAGCGTATACTGATCGATGGAACAGAGCAGGGGCTTGTGGCTGTGTTGCAATTATTGATCGTATCCGTATTTTTGTATACACGTTCTCCTGAGTTGACTCTGGCAGCGTTGTTACCATTACCTTTTTTGGTATTAGGCGCATGGCTTTATACTAGGCACGCAGCTGGTCGTTATAAGAAATTAAGAAAAGTGACCGGCGATATGAATGCGATGCTTCATGATAATATTGCAGGGATTAGGCAGATTAAGTCTTATGCTGCGGAGGACGAGGAGCTTGGTGTGTTTAATGACGCTTCATCACAGGTGCGTGATGCTAACTTAACGGTTATGAAGGCATGGGCATTGTATTCGCCGAGTATGAGTTTTTTGAACTCAGTGGGTTACACGATGGTTTTGGCTGTAGGTGCTTGGCAGATTCACCATAACGGGCTCGATGATGCTGTTTTACTTGAGTTTTTTACAATTATTTGGGCTCTGTATGAGCCATTAGGTCGCCTTCATCAGTTGAATCAAATGGCGCAGTCATCTCGAGCTGCAGCGGAGCGCGTATTTTCTATTCTGGACGAGGATGATGAGGTGAATGCAGTTGATGGTGTCGAGTTGCCTTTGCCTGTTCGTGGTCAGGTTGATTTTTGTAATTTGTCATTTTCGTATGCTGATCAGCCAGCTTTGAAGGGTATTAATCTGAAAGCTGAACCGGGTCAGACAATTGCACTTGTCGGTTCTACGGGCGCGGGTAAATCTACCGTAGTTGATCTGCTGACCCGTTTTTACGAGTATGATGGAGGCTCTATTCAAGTAGATGGTTATGAATTAAATACCTTATCTAAGAAGTCACTTCGTTCTGCTATTGGTTATGTGACTCAGGAGCCTTTTTTGTTCAATGGGCCTGTCCGAGAGAATATGCAGCTTGGAAAGCGAGATGCGACAGACGATGAAATGTGGGGAGCTTTGGCGGCAGCTAATGCAGATCAATTTATCAAAAAAATGTCCGACGGTCTGGATACTGTAGTGGGTGAGCGGGGGGTGAAGCTTTCCGGTGGAGAAAGGCAGCGCTTATCGATCGCACGTGCTTTACTTAAAAATCCACCTATTTTAATTCTGGATGAGGCAACAGCCTCTGTGGACTCTCTGACAGAGAGCTTGATTCAAGATGCTCTAGATAACTTAATGCTTGGCCGAACTGCTTTTGTTATCGCTCACCGGTTATCTACTATTAGAAATGCAGACTGTATCTATGTTTTGGAGCAGGGCGAAGTGGTGGAAAGCGGCACTCACGATGAGTTGATGGAGTTGAACTCTAAGTATGTAGTTCTATCAAAGCAGTCATACTTGGATAATGAGCGAGTGGTGCACTAATGCTTTAAGGGGAAGGAGACCATTGGACCGTTTGTTCGTAAGCATCGGTGTTTTGGAATGCAGATCTGGGTATCCACGTGTATGATTTTTTTGAATGATAGAGGAGGAGCCCTTTTTTAGTAACCTTACTTTCTAGTAAGTCAGCCCATTTAATTTTAGCTTCTCCAGATGTGCCGTGGATAGTGATGTTTTTTTCGCTAAAGGTATAATGAACCTTTTCTCCAAAACCTGGAAGTTTCCTGAGATTACGCGAATGCATGATATTCCATATTAATGGTCGTAATAAAGCGAAGACACCCACCATAAGCATGAGCACTGGCATAGGGCCGTTTCCGTGTGTGACCATTAACACCGTCCCCGTGATCACGAGGCCAACACTTGCGATTGTTCTGATCAATAACCAGATGCGATAGCGGTGCCACATATGATATTTGAATGATTCTAGCTGAGAGCTATCGTCAAAGATGAGTTGGGCATGCGTTTCTCTAGGCATTATGATGGGCTCTTAAAATATCAATTTACTTCTGTCTACAGAATTAAGACTGTTTATGGCTGAGCAAGAAAATCTTTAATCTTACGATTTAGTGTGGACGGGATCTCTTCAGGCAAGAAGTGATTATTATTAGGGAATAGGTGAATGTTTTCTTTTGGAATGCGTAGGTGGGTGGTGAGAAATGGTATTTGCTCTGTGGTGAGCGTTTTGTCTTTCTCACCCCATAGGATGAGCGTGTTACCTGTGAACTTTTTAAAATAGAACTGATTACTATCTAGGCGATGATACAGTGAGGGGGTAAGTGATGTGAAAAATGAGTAGATGGCTTCACTCGAGCCTTCTGACATGGGGGTGATGTAGCCACGGCATTCATTTTTTTTAAGTCTGAGTGAATCTCGTAGACCAAGGTTCCAGAACGTAAGTCCAAGAACGGTAGGGTTAGTGATGCGGTTAGAGTAGGTGCTTACATATGTGCGAGTTGCAAAACCGGGTTTGATTTTTGGTGGGTGAAAACCTTTTTGATGAATAATAGTGTTAAGTGCAATTAGGTTCTCGATAGATGATGGTGATTGGCGAAGCATCTCCCATGCTACCAGGCCTCCCATATCGTGAAATAGTAGGGAGAATGAATCTATGTCTAGGTGTTCCATGACCTTCTTAACCCTTCTGGCCTGAGCTTGTGGGGTGTAGTTTGAGTTGTTATCTTTTGGTTTATCAGAGCTTCCGTAGCCGAGTTGGTCGATGGTGATAACTCGGTGTTTTTTCTGTAGTGAAGGAATCATGTCACGGTAAAGCCAAGAGGATGTAGGTACTCCATGAAGCATAACGATGGCGGAACCGCTTCCATGATCTGTGTAGGCTGTTTTTTGGCCATCTATAGTGAGGTGTTTTTGCTGAGCTCTATGTTGGGTGTATGTATTTGGTTTTTTGTATGTGTTAGATGGGTTTGTTGTGAAAGGGTTTTTGCTGATAGGTTTGATTGATGTGCAGGAAAGGGTTGCCAGCGCTGTGACTGTAAAAAGGAGGAGTGAGCTTTGGGTCGTTTTTTTAAGCATAGTGAAATCAGAGTTATGTGTTGGATAAGCCATCATAAGTAATGATCCGGTATCTACAGTGATGGGTTTAGGTTAGGGTAGCTGTATTTTTAGTACACAGAAAAAGGAACACAAGCTAACCTGTGTTCCTTTTTTAAATCTTGTAGTAAATATTTGGCTACAAGTCTTAGTCACTGATCTGTGACTAGTGATTAGATCACTATGACTTATAACGAAGACGCTTCTTATGGCGATTCGCCTTCATGCGTTTTCTACGCTTATGCTTACTGATTTTTGACTTACGGCTTTTTTTAAGACATCCCATGATGGTTAGTTTTGGTTTGGATTAGTTTCAGCCAGTAGGCTGAAGGTTTTTCTGTATGAAAGGCTGTTGGTTTGAAAAATTGAATGAGTTACAGAACAATTTTTGAGAGGGGGTATTCGATAATTCCTTCCGCGCCAAGCTTTTTTAATTCAGGAATGATTTGTCGAGCTACTGAGTCCTCAATAATGGTCTCTACTGCCACCCAGCCGTCTTCAGCTAAGCGTGCTACGGTAGGGCGTTTGAGAGATGGTAGTGTATCAAGCACTTGAGATAAAGCACTTTCTGGTAAATTCATTTTGAGACCTACTTTGCCACGAGCTTCGAGAGCACCTTTTAGCATGAGCACGATGCGATCCATCTTTTCTTGTTTCCACTGATCCCCATAGGCAGTTTTAGATGCATAGAAGTGTGGGTAGGAGGTGAGGAGTGTGTCTACGATGCGTAGGTCATTAGCTCGGATAGATGCGCCTGTCTCTGTGACGTCAACTATAGCGTCTACAAGCTCAGGGACTTTAACCTCTGTAGCGCCCCATGAGTACTCGATAGTGGCGTTAACGCCGTGCTTGTCTAGGTAGTTCTGAGTGATCTCGACCCCCTCAGTGGCGATCCGCTTACCTTCGAGGTCTTTTATGCTTTGAATAGGTGAGTCCTCAGGGACTACGAGAACCCAGCGTGTGGGCCTTAATGTCGCACGTGAGTAGGGTAGCTCAGCTAAGTCAACGAGGTCTTTCTCATGTATAGATGCCCAGTCTAAACCGGTGATGCCACAGTCAATGAAGCCTTGTGCTAGGTAGCGGCCGATTTCTTGAGCTCGGATGAGAAATATATCGAGCTCGCTGTCGTCTGAGTTAGGTCTGAGACCGCGATCAGAGGTGTAGATATTAAATCCAGCTTGTTCAAGAAGCTTGATGGTAGGTTCTTGAAGCGAGCCTTTTGGTAGGGCTATTTTGAGTTTGTTCGACATGGTATCTAGTCTGATATAACTGCGCTAATGCGAGCTGGATGGGCGATTTGTTTAGCTTTAAATGAGCAGGAATCAACGCGAAATTTTACTTTTCGAAAAAAATATGAACGATTGGGCGCATTTTGACTCCTTGTTTTTTGTTTTTTGACACGTTTCATGCTTGCGTGATAGGCTGAACGTATAGATTCTGCGCGCATCATGAATCAAGAAATTCTTTCACAAGCTGCAAATGAGGCGAGAGGCCTCGCTATTGATGCTGTCCATGCATGTTCATCAGGCCATTTAGGTCTACCACTAGGGTGTGCAGAGATCGGCTCTGTGCTTTTCGGTGAGTCGCTTAACTATAATCCAGATGCCCCTAAGTGGCTAAACCGTGACCGTTTTATCCTTTCTGCAGGACATGGTTCTATGTTTATCTACAGCTGGCTCCACCTTTCAGGTTACGCTGTATCACTACAGGACGTAAAAGATTTCCGTAAACTCCACAGTATCACACCTGGTCACCCTGAGTATGAAGAGACACCAGGTGTAGAGGCAACAACAGGACCTCTAGGTCAAGGTGTAGGTAACGCAGTAGGATACGCGCTTAGTGGTAAACATGCTGCGGCTAAGTATAACACTGCTGACCATACGATCTTTGACCACCACGTGGTAGCCCTGCTAGGAGACGGTTGTTTACAAGAGGGTGTGGCTAAGGAGTCGATCGCATACGCAGGTCATAACAAGCTCGATAATCTTATTCTTATCTATGATAGCAATGATGTAACGCTCGATGCTATGGCAGATGTTTCTCAGAGTGAAGACGCTGAGCAGTACTTTAAATCACAAGGCTGGGACGCTGTGACTATCGATGGTCATGATCTTGCCGCAGTAGCATCAGCACTCGATACAGCGAAGACAGATGACAATGGTCGCCCGAAGGTTATCATTGCTAAGACTGTTATCGGTAAAGGTATTCCTGAAGTAGCAGGAACAGCAGGCGGTCACGGAGAAGGTGGTGCAAAGTTTGCTGAGTCAGCTCGTAAGGGGCTAGGTCTTCCGGAGGGTAGCTTCCACGTTTCTGATGAAACAAAAGCATTTTTCGCCGATCATAAAAAAGCAGGTGCTGCTAAGTGCGACGCATGGAACGAAACATACGAAGCTTGGTCAAAAGCTAATCCAGTACTAGCTGAAGAGCTATCATCAAGTATTGCTAAGTCTGTTCCTTCCGACTTGCTCGACCAGATCCCTGAGTTCGCTGCTGACTATAAAGGTGCCACACGTGCATCTGGTGGTGAAATCATTCAGTCTATCGCTAAAGCAGTTCCTTCATTCATTACTGGCTCAGCTGATCTATACGGTTCTACTAAAAACTACATTAAAGGTGGTGGCGATATGCTATCTGATAGTTTTGAAGGTCGTAATATATGGTTCGGTATTCGTGAGCATGGTATGGGCGCTATCTGTAACGGTATCGCATACGACGGTTTATTTAGAGCGTCAGGTGCTACGTTTGCAGTCTTTGCGGACTACCTGCGTCCATCTATTCGTTTAGCTGCATTAGCTAAGCTCCCCGTGACTTACATCCTTACTCACGACTCTGTAGGTGTGGGTGAAGACGGTCCTACGCACCAGCCAGTAGAGACAGTAAGCGGCCTTCGCGTGATTCCTGGTCTCGATGTTATCCGTCCAGCGGATGCAGAAGAGACAGCAGGTGCATGGGGTGCTTCTATGCACCGCACAGATGGGCCTACAGCTCTTTTCTTAACACGTCAGAATGTTCCTAATTACAGCTGCCAGTCAGTGAAAACTCGCCGTGAAGGTGTTTACAGTGGTGCTTATATCCTTAAGCAAGAGACAGGTGAACTTAAGACAATCCTTATGGCAAGTGGTTCTGAGGTAGAGCATGTGATGACTGCCGCTGAGAAGCTCGGTGAAGGTGTCCGTGTAGTATCTGTTCCATGTATGGAGAGATTTGATCGTCAGAGCGCTGAGTATAAAGAAAGCGTGCTACCTTCATCATGTAAGCAGCGTGTGGCTATCGAAGCTGGCGTTTCAGGACTTTGGTGGAAATACGTAGGCTGCGCAGGACAGGTGCTCGGTATTGACCGTTTCGGTATCTCAGCTCCTGGTAACGTGGTAATGGAGCAGCTAGGAATGACAGCTGACCACGTAGTCGACGCTGTTAAAGCACTCGGTTAATTCCTTATTAACAAGCTATTTTAAAACTCTCAGCTGGTGTGACTGGCTGAGAGTTTTTTTGTTTAAGAAAAGCTGTATTTAAAGAGCGATTGATTTTTTACTCTAAAAGGTAATTTTCCGTATAAAAGAGCTGGATTTTACTGCGTATCTAAATAATAAGTCGGCCATGAATATCGCCATCGGAGCTGATCACGGAGGAGTAGACCTAAAGCATGCAATCGTAACGTATCTTCAAGGAAAAGGGCATACAGTTAAAGATTACGGAACTAACTCTGATGAGTCAGTTGACTATTCTGATTATGCCAACGCTGTAGGTAGAGCTGTTACTAATGGTCGTAGCGATCGTGGAATCCTCATCTGCAAGTCAGGTGTAGGTATGTGCATGTCAGTAAACCGCTATCAGGGCGTGCGTGGTGTTAATGTAAGGTCCGTTAGTGAGACAATTATTACTCGTCAGCACAATGACGCAAATGTCCTCTGTATAGGTTCAAACTTCGTAGATAATAAAGAAACGCAGGCAATGGTGGAAGCCTTTCTCGAGACAGCCTTCGAAGGTGGTCGCCATGAAACGCGTATTATCAAGGCGTCAGGTAGCCGTTTAGCTGTTGCTGACCCAGCTCTCCATAAGGTGTTAGAAGACGAGAAAAAGCGTCAGAATCAAAATATCGAACTAATCGCTTCAGAGAACTTTACAAGCGGAGCTGTAATGGAAGCTCAGGGGAGTTTGCTAACTAATAAATACGCTGAAGGTTATCCGGGGCGCCGCTGGTATGGTGGTTGTGAGCATGTCGATGTAGCTGAGCAGCTTGCTATAGATCGAGTGAAAGAAATTTTCGGAGCGGAGCACGCAAATGTGCAGCCACACTCTGGTTCACAGGCAAACACAGCTGTATACTTCTCAGTGCTCGATCCAGGTGATAAGATTTTAACAATGGATCTCGCCCACGGTGGTCACCTAACACATGGTCATAAGGCAAATTTCTCAGGTAGATTTTATGAAGTGACCCACTACGGTGTTAGTGAAACAGACGAGCGTATCGACTATGATGCTTTGGAAAAAGTCGCTGTAGAGCTTCAGCCAAAGCTTATCACAACAGGAGCTAGTGCCTACCCTCGCGAAATTGACTTCGAGCGTATGGGACAGATTGCTAAGAAAGTAGGAGCATACCTCTTTGTAGACATGGCTCACATCGCTGGACTAGTAGCAGCGGGCGTTCACCCGAACCCAGTGCCACACGCTGACTTTGTAACCAGCACAACGCACAAATCACTCCGCGGACCACGTGGTGGTATTATCCTTTGTAAGCAAGAATACGCTAAGAAGATAGATGGACAGGTTTTCCCGGGTATTCAGGGCGGACCTCTCATGCACGTCATCGCAGCGAAGGCGGCTTGTTTCGGTGAAATCCTTAATACAAACTTTAAGGCATACAGTGAGCAAGTGATCATAAATGCTCAAGCCATCGCAGCCCGCTTATCAGAACATGGTTACCGTATTGTTTCTGGCGGCACAGATAACCACTTACTACTCGTTGATCTACGTCCTTCAGATATGGATGGCGCAGCTGCACAGCATGCGCTTGATGAGTGTGGTATCACAGTGAACAAGAACTCGATCCCGTTCGATACAGCTAGCCCGTTTAAGCCAAGTGGTATCCGTATCGGAACACCAGCTATTACAACAAGAGGAATGAAAGCTGAGGACGCTACTCAGGTAGCTGACTTTATTCATGAAGCCCTTCAGAATCGTGACGATGCTGATAAGCTAAAAGAAATCCAAGGCAGAGTATTTGCCTACAACATGGATTTCCCTCTACCTAAGTAAGGAAAAAATAAAACTGCTAAAAGCCCGCTGTTAATGACAGCGGGCTTTTTTATTGGTTTTTAATATATGAAATAAACGTTATAATTGATTCAATATACTATGAAGGGGATAACATTATTTACAGAACAGCTTTGGGTTTATTGGGATACTGCTCCTAAGTTAATGCAGTCAGTATGTGTTATACTGTTAACCTGTATTTTGTTTTATATTGGGCGTTTTGTCGTTCTTCGTCGCTTAGGTCGCTTGGCTGAAAAAACAGATAATGATGTCGATGATCGGTTAATACACTTTCTTAAACAGTTTTTATGGTTAGGGGCGCTATTTGGTGGTCTGGTCTGGGTTCTTAATGTGAACGGTATCGAAGTCGGGCCAGTATTGGCAGGTGCAGGGATTTTCGGTATCGCTATTGGTCTTGCGGCTAAGGAAACGTTAGCTGATATCTTAGCTGGTATTTTTTTGATAGCGGATCGTCCTATACGCATTGGAGACCGGATTATTATTGATAAAATTGGTAAGCATTGGGGCGGCTGGGGTGATGTGATTGATATTGGGCTACGTCGAACAACAATTCGGAATACCGACGGTGTGATTGTGAACTACCCCAACGCAGCACTTGCTAGCTCGACGATCAAAAACTTTTCAATGGACTCTGAGCCTGTTCGTGCACGTATTCGTTTTCAAACCGATTTCAGTGCTGACCCTGAGCTCGTCATGGCGACTACTATCAAAGCTGTAGAAAAAATTGATGGTATCATAGACGGAACGGTAACTGTGGTTATCCGTTCGATCTGGGATGATGACCAGGGGCATTTATTATCTGGCGTTCTTTACGAGGCTCGTTACCGGCTAGTGGATGTTAAAACTAGAACAACACTGCGCTCTGAAGTATTAAGAAGTCTCATTTTAGAGTTCCGTGAAAACGATATCCCGATGGCATCTCTTCCAGTTAAGCAGGTTTAGCTACCTTTTCCTTCTGTTAATAATAAATAATGCGGCTAACCCTATGAGAGTAGATGTAGACGGCTCAGGGATGGTGGCTATATCGCCATTGATGACGAGTCCATGAATGCCATCATATCTAGTATCTTCTATATCAAAGGTTCCCGATGTGTTGGAACCACCGTAGCCATAGATTCTAAATCTAACTTCACCTGTTAGGCTTGTTGCGATAGCTACTGTATCTTGAATGCTTCCTGTGATGCCAACGTCTGTTGCAGATAATACGGATGTTTGTGTCGTAAAGTTATCTGTAGAGAAAAATACTTCTATCGAGCTAGGTCCGGTGGCAGAGCGGTCACCGAAAAAACCAGCACTGAGATTACTCGCCTGAAATCCTGGAGTAAGAATAAGGCCGAACTCTAAATAGTCTTCATTAGTTATGGCCTCAGCGAGAGTGGAGCTATCAT
>CAYNLE010000015.1:0-35224 GCA_964397975.1 uncultured Verrucomicrobiales bacterium
ATAGGCTCTACTACTTGAGAGTCAGATTTTTCATTCTTCATCTCTATCGTTGATGGATCAACGGCGGTTGAGCGATCAATCGGAGACAATATAATAACCGGTTTATTGACATACATCCAGCAAAGAACAGCAGATAGCGCTACACTTACTAAAAGTAACCATAAATTAATATCTCTAAAAATTGACGCCCCAATTTCTCGTTGGTTAGATGGAAGCCTACCTTTACTATTAGGGTATGCTGCATTCTGTGGCATGGGATCAAGACTATGACTCATTAAATTAAAATTTTTATACTATTTTGAAAACAATCTATTAATTTGAGACTCGTTCTGCTTTAGTCACTATAATCCTTGATGATTGCGGTGGGATTTTTATCATCGTCAATCGCTTTCGAGTCAAACTAATTTGTCGAACCATATCACCTTGAGTACTGTAGGCCTGAACCCCAGCCTCAAAACTGATTTCATTATTTTTAGCAATACTGATTCCGTCTGACCTGTAGATTGAGTAATTAGTATAGCTAGAGCTACCTTCAGTTATACAGTATACTCTCACATCAAGGCCATCGCTATAAACCTCGTAATTAAGTGGTGAAATAACTAGTTCTAATAGTTCTCCGTTTTCAATTTTAACAGACGATGTTAATTTGAAAGCTCCAATTAATTTAAAGCTAGAAGGAACTTCTATAGGCGAAGCTGTAAGTGAGCTAATGAGAAAAAACCAAGCTGCTACAACAAAACAACTATTTCTTAAAATACACACCAATATAGTATTATTTAATTATCTGCCTAAGTCCCACAAACCGTCTTGCGGAGAAGGAGAAGGATCATACACCGCGCCTCCAGTAACCAACTGCGGCGGGAAAACAGCGACATTAAAATCTAAAACCTCTCCACTTATACCTTCTATTCCCCCTACACCGTTGGTCCCGTTTATAATACGGGCAAATGTAAAGCCATTAGACAAATACGGCTCTATCTCACTTTGTGTTAAACTTGTGACATCCCTAGTAGGGAAGTCAGATAAAAATGTTCGCTGCGCCGTCTCTACCTGTCTAAGGGCTTGCCCAGCAGCACTCCCTAACTGCCAGTTTCTAAATCCATTAAATCCAAAGAAAGATATTGAAACTAATAGAACTAGTACAACTATTACTACTGTCATCTCTATCAATGTCACACCAGAGTGTTGTTTACGTATAAGTAATATATTTTTCATAAGGGTATTATAGCATAATTAATTAGATATCTCAATCAATTCTTGAACAGCCTCTCTGATCGATGAAGAGAATTTTTCATTTTTAGATAATTTATATAAAAACCAGCAAAAGCTGAATAGTGTAGATAAAAGAACGAATCTTCCCAGCCACAGAAAGGTAAAACTTCTACCATTTGAAGGAACAATTAATTTATTAAACCAATTATTAACGTCAACAACATGTGTTGCATGCATTAAACCCTCATCTCTTAAAATTTTAATCGTTTCTTCAGCAGTTTTATTCTTTTTGACTACCAATTTATATTTATAGTCACCTTTTTTATTGCTCTCCACATTAGAAATTTCAACTCCACGTGGTAACTTTTGCTCAGGCAGCCTTAGCGAAAATATATATGTTTGGTGCAGAAACTTCTGCTTAAGCCAATGATCTAATCTAGTTAACTGCATGTCAAATAATCATTTAAATCGCATCCTGCATCATTTGAGGTCCCATCAAGAAGATTGGCATAAAAGTGCCTATAAATACAGCTGCGATTAAACCAACAGCTATGAGCATTACAAGAAAGCTTATAAATTGACTGAAATCATCCATAAGCTGCTCTGCATCTTCCTCAAACATATCAGAGAGCATACCTAATTGAACATCTAATGATGCTGACTTTTCGCCGATAGCTAACATATGAACTACCTGAGGGTCAACAGACGTATATTTTGCAAAAGCAGATGATAGGGGAACCCCTGAATTTTCGTACATGTCCGCAGCCTTATTCAACTCTGCATAGAATGGCGTTTTATTAACACTATTAGCGCCAACACGAAGCGACTTCGCTAAATTAATACCATTAGAGTATAATAAGCGAATAGTAGATAGCATCGTCATTTGCCTTAATGCCATTACCATCATTCTCACTATACGGAATCTAGCCATACACAAATTAATCAAAAATATTCTAAGCGGATTAATTTTCCATATACATAAAATGATTAGAAGTAAGGCCAGAACAATGCCCGGCCACGTTTTTTGTACAAAATGACTTAATTGAAATGAGAGTTTAACTACTCCTGTCGGCTCAATACCAGACATCATTTCCTCAACTTGTGGCACAATCTTTACCTGAGATGCAATAAATGCCCCCATAAGCACGGGTATAACAATACAGGGAATCAAAATTAATTTTCTAATTTTTTTCCTGAAAAGTAGATCTGTTTTAATGCGCTTACCTAGTTCATAAAAAGCTGTATCTAGCTGCCCCGCTTCACCTCCAGCCTGAATTAGACCAATGGTCATTTCATCAAATTTCTTTGTTCTTTTGAAAGCTTCGTGAACACTAATTCCATTATTAATATCAGTATTGATTTTCCCCAAAGCTTTCGTCACATCAGGGTTCGCGTGACCATGCGCATAATACTTCACCGCATCAGCCGTATTGATCTGCGCTCTCAACATTGATGCCAATGACTTAAACATCTGAACTAATTCTTTTCTCTTAAAGACCTTATTTTTAGGTGTTAGAAAAGCAGGTAGCGGTATATCCTTAGACGCTAAGCTAGTAGGCTTCGAAGATTCAGGGACTGTCGTAGTTTCACTCATATTTTATAAAATGTTATTCATCTGTACTCATATCAATCATCTTGGCGATAGCGCTCAAGTCTGTTTTTCCTTCTCTAAGAAGCTTTATGCCATTGTTTCTTAAATTTGGCAAAACACCCTCTTTTTCGATTTTTTGCTCTAGCTCATAGGGTGTGATTTCTCCTTTAGAAAGCATATCTGAAACCTTTGGAGTGATAGGTATAATCTCCAAAATAGCTGTCCTTCCATCATATCCAGAATAGCTACACTCTGAACAGCCATCTGGTGAATGATCAAAAACAGGCTGCTCAGCCCATGATTCATCTAAGCCGTAGATCATTCTTTCTTTATCAGAAATGCCTTTCCGCGGAACTTTACAGTGTGTACATAACGTCTTAATAAGACGCTGAGCACATGCCGCTTTGAGCGTCTGAGCAATTTTCCAACGCTCTATACCAAGCTGCTCAAAACGTTCAATAATTTGTGATGCTCTAGGTGTATGAATAGTCGTTAAAACTTTATGCCCCGTAACAGCTGCCTCAATTGCTAATTCTGCAGATTCAATATCACGAACCTCACCCATAAGAATAATATCAGGGTCACTCCGCATAAAGCTAGCAATCATCGGCTTAAACTCACCTGGGTTTTTTAGGTCACAGTGCGTCACGCCAGGGATTTCATCTTCCACAGGATTCTCCAATGTAAGTATATTAACATCCGGTGTGTTAATTTCCCTCAATATTGCATTTAGAGTAGTCGATTTACCAGATCCTGTAGGACCACTCATAACAATGATCCCTGCAGGTATTTTCATCACTTTATCAAGCGCTAAGAGAGTAGCATCATCGAAAGCCAATGAACCTTTACCTAAAGCCACGTTCAAATGACCTTTATCAAGTAGTCGCATTGTAATATGATAACCTCGATATGTTCGATGACGTTCATATCGAATATCAATTGAGCGACCAAAATAAGAAATAGTAAAGCGCCCGGATATCCCAGGCACTGTATTACGAATTTCAGCTGGCAACTTCATTAAATTCAAAAGATAGGCATCCAGTCTATCTTTTAACTTCATTAAAAGTTCAGTTTTGGGACCTATATCTCCATCTAATCGATAAGAATAATAAAAACTTTCTTTTTCAACTTTGAAATGAATATCTGATGCCCTTAACTTTACCGCCTTAGCCATAATGGTAGCTATAAGCTGAGCCATTGGTTCATCATGATCTTTGGTGACATCAAAGTCTAAAATGGCGTCACCTGAGTCTTCCACTTCAAGGGCCTCTAGCTCATCATGACTCGGCCCTGTATTACCAGATACAGTTTCAATAGCCCTTCCTATTTCAGATGATAAGGTAACGATTTTAACGATTTCATAATCAGGAAATCGCATCGATATATATTCATCTGATGTTGGGTCCCAGGGATTAGATATGGCTACTAGTATTTTCCCTTCGTCTAAACATAATGGAGCAAAACCTTCTCGCGTAAGGATTGAAGGGTCACATTTAGACATTAAGTCTCCATCACAAAACTCAGCAACCTTCGGGAAAAATGGTATATTATTAATCTGCGCTACAGCAGACATAAATATACCTTTAGTGACTTTAGCTGTTAATTGCGCATTATCTAAACCTGCAAGGCTAGAATCATGTTCTTCTAATACAGCTATTATACGCTTACTTATTAATGCGTTAAAACGCATGCCGTCAAAATCAATCATACAGCCACCCCTTGCTTAAAGTGTTTTTTATACATCTCATCCCAATTAGCATGATTCATTATCGATACACTAATAAGCGGCTTAATACCTCTTACAGCCTTCACTTCATCAACAAAAATATCAGATAAAATATTTACAGATAAAGGATTAAAAGATGTTAAGCCTATAACATCCGTATCTTCATTAAAGGTTACTGGAACTTTCATCAATTTGCACATGTATGTCATCTCAGGATATTTGCCATAAAATGATGACGGCATAACTAAACGATGGGCAAACGAAACGTAAACAGGCTTTACTGCTACCGCGTAAAGAACTTCACTAGCTATTTGATTTGCCGCCTCTTCATCAATTTCGCCAGTTGAAGATCTTAGCTGACACAAAGCCTCTATAGGGTCAGCACCTTGACCGGCTTGCCATTTCTGCTTAATAATTTTAGCTACTTCACTACACTCCATAACTGACGCTATGTTGTGTTGTTGGAACATGGCCATAGAGCGTATCAATGCATGCTGCAAAGCTGGAGGAATAGTATTAGTAGCAGGCTCTTTTCGTTGAATAGTAGTAACACCCCCATGACCTGGGAGTGTTACTTTTTGAGACGTTTTAGCAATAATACCTTTTTCAAGATTATCTTGATCAGAATGTTTTTCAATACTCATAGATATTAATACTATTTCATTACTTATCTCTCAGGATAAGTAGCTGATCTTATAGATGAATCTAAGCTGCGCAAAGTTCTTTTATAATTAGCTTCATGTGCCCGACCTGGATTAGCCTTTGGTTCGACATGGTCATGATTGTAAGGAAGCGCTAGCTGTTTATTCAACCTATCATAAGTTCCATGATGTGATTTATGATTAGTTGGGTCATATGAAGTAGGCTTCACTACGAAGACAAGGCTTGAGCGCTCTTTATCCGTGCTTTTACTTTTAAAGAAGAAGTTAAATATTGGAACATCACCTAATAAAGGCACTTTGTTTTTATTATTGTCATCTATTTCCGTATAGAACCCTCCAACTACAAGTGAGTGCCCATCGGGAATACGCGCAATAGTTTCAATAGTAGATTCTGCTACACGCGGAAAACTATTGGATACTCCGTTTGTTGTTGCGCCTTCAATAAACTCTGTAATTGCAGCATTTCGAGGACGCATTCTCATCCTGATCGTTCCATCAGGAAGCAGGCTAGGTGTCATTGATATCGTTACCCCGATTTCACGTGTAGTTTCAGGGTCTGTAGAATCACCTTCATCAATTGTGTATCGAACCTCTTCCGTAATAGTACTGGTACTGGTTCCCTGTGAAGTTGTCGTTGTAATAATAGGTAAGCGGTCAATTAATGATATATTTGCTGTTTCATTATCCTCTGTAATCACTACAGGGTTAGATTTTGTGCTTACAATATTAGCCTCACTTAGAGCCCTTAACACACCTGTCGCTTGGAAAGGTGTTAGTATTAAATTGTCGACACCACCAACATCTCCGCCACCATCGTCATCAGCGAGTAGAGACAGGCCGCTTTCTAGACCGAACACACTAGATAAATCTCTAAGTGCCGTTACAGATATGCCAGAATCGTTACCGGATCCGAGGCTAGTTGACCAATCAACTCCTATATTTTCTTCTGCATTACTGGTAATATTAAGAATCTTTGTCTCTATTACTATTTGCCCCTTAGGCTTATCTATCTTACGTAATAAATTCTCTACCATTTCAATTCGATTGGTAGTATCTATGATAATAACGGTATTTGTCTTAGGCTCATAATTCACAATGCCTCTACCTGGTGTGAGCATTGGCACAATTAAGGATCCTATTTGTTCTATATCACTAGGTCTTAAATAATTAAGTGAGTACGTCCACTCTTTAGCAGGAAGGTTAGATAACTGCTCGGGAAGTAAAGCGTATACAGTATCCCCTTTAACATACATTTTAATTCCGAGTGGAAACGCAAGATCTTTCATTTGCTTAATCGGATCCACGTCTCCTCTTAAATATCCAGTGAGTTTGTATTCATCTCCAACAAGCCTGTTATTATGTATATATTGCTTATCAGCTCTTTGTGA
Organism: uncultured Verrucomicrobiales bacterium; assembly: GCA_964397975.1. Lineage (GTDB taxonomy): Bacteria > Verrucomicrobiota > Verrucomicrobiia > Verrucomicrobiales > Akkermansiaceae > Oceaniferula. Next base: position 6,580 of record CAYNLE010000015.1, read on the forward strand.
TAAGAATTGAAAAATATCATTCAGGTTAGCCGCCTGTAACTGAAATCCACCGTCTCCATCTTCAACAGGTACCGTAGCGCTCTCTACTAAAGAACTTTGCCCACCAGCTGGATCAACTATTGCCGGAGCTGCATCAAGACCTGCATCAGGGGCTGATTGAGGTGTTTCTGCTGGATCAGAGAACAAAGGTTCTTCAACACCAGCTTCTGTAGCTGCGCCAGCTTGACCAATATTGTTAGGAACTACCTCGTTAGAAGTATCTTCTCCAACTTGAGCAAAGGCCATATTTGCTATGCAAGAAGTACCTATTATTGTTTTTATTGTTTTATTCATTGTTTGTTTATTATTAAATTATTCTACTGTAACAGAGCCTCCTTCTCCTGATGATCTAATGCCATCTACCTTTTTTATACCCGAACCAGAACTGAAACCTGCAGGGCGGCCGCCAATAGGCTTGTTAGAAGTTTTGCCACTATTCATATCTTCAAAGATAATACCAGAAGAATTAACACTTATTACTTTAACTCTAAAATTTATACCTAAGCTTAAGCTTTTCATATTAAATATACTTCCTGCTTGATAGGTCTCTGAATTAAGCAAAAATTCCCTTTTGGCTGCATTAATAACGCCAATCTTTAAATTCCGAATACTGTTTTCAAAATCTCTGTTAACCACTTCGTCTTGCTGCTCCACTATCTTAGGAGCCGCTACCTTCTTAACATAGTTTTTCGCTAACCCAAATGGATCTTTAGACGCCTTTCGCATCTTCAACTTTGATTTCATCTCGTCACACCATAGCTCTCTATCCTCTGCCATTAAAGTAGACGATTCCGTGTAGTTATGACTAGACTCATCAACCTGCTTATTTTCAGGCTCTGCTATCGCACTGCATAGCAGCACAGTATTTAGTAATACGAAACTGGTTATTCTGTCCATAATGTAAATGTGGTATCAGCTTTAATTCTATTCTTGTCTCCAGATGGTGATAGACTCATTTCATCTAATTGCAATTGAGGCAATTGAGTCTCTAATTCTAATAAACTTTGCTGAATATCTGAAAAAGTTCCTTTTAATGACATTTTGAGAGAACTAGCAGACTGGGTGTTACCCAATCCTAAACCCTCACTTACAAGCCCCCATTGGGGTGTAACTTTAGCAAAGCCATTAGCACTATATTTGCTACTAATTTGACTCCACAGCTTTATTATGTCTCCTCTACTAACAGAGCTAATCTGTTGCTTACAATGCCCTGTCTCATCTTTACATTTATTCGCCTGTTTCTCTAAAGAGGTTAACTCCGTAGCTAAACTCTGGCTTCGCATATACGCTGCTTTTTTAGCCGTATACTCTTTCTTTATCGAGTTTGACTTATATATCGTAAAAACAATAATCATTAGCATGATTGAAATAGGGATAACTATTCCAAAAACAGCAATCGCTTTTTTATAGTGACTATTCATTTTGTTAGTATCATTGAGTTATCATCACCGCTAGCGTAATTCTGAACTACTTTTAACGTAAAGGTCAATGGATATTTAGATTTATTTGGCCTTGTATTAGGTGAAGTTAATACCTCAGACGTAAAGCTTCTTGTTTTCACATTGGTTAAATAGGCTTCATTTTCGCTAATGTCTGCGGTCTCTAAAAAAGCCCTCTCCACATTTTCGGGTTTTGATAAAGACTCTAAATACACCAGGCCATCTTCAGTCGTATAGCCAGTGATAGCCCACAATCTAGAAATTGACTTCTTATTTGCCTTCTCCTCACCTAATTCAACACTGTAATCAATATTAGAAATTTCAGCTAAGTCCGTTTCAGGCATCAGCCGTGCCACAAACTCCATACCCACCCATGCCTTAGAACGATCCTTTAGTATACTAGTTATATACTTATGCTCTCTTATCTGCTTCTGATACCCTGCCATTAATGCTCCGAGATTTTTACTTTCATGACGCCATTCATCACTCAGAACTCTCTTCCATATACCAAAACCGCTAATAATTAAGGTCACTATCAACAAAAGACCTGTAACAGTTTTTAAAAGCTTACTGGCCTTCAAAAGCTTCATCTCAGATAAATCAGGATATTGACTAACCTCCTCTTTTAACGGTAATATAAATTCCTGAAGGTGCCATTTACCGTTGATAAAAGCTTGGAATGTTTGGCTATTTAACAAACTTGATTCAAGTTTTTCTAATGGTTGAGTAGCAACCATTGTTTCTAAAGGAATATCTGGATCTAATCCATTAAGTTTCAAGATTTCTTTTTGATCAATCAACATGATATCCGATTGAGGCATTGTATCTTGAACTATCGAAATCAAACCGTCTACATTGTTATCACAAAGCGGTAATATATTGATTTCCGGATTTTCTAACTCAAAGGCGTTAGCTGTAGTCGTCATCGCAGAACCAATACTAGTAGGAAACTCTTTACCGTATGGGTGCTGCATATTACGTAACAACATCAGCTCACCATCACTATTGAAAAATGCTAAAAGCGTAGATTGTTGATAATTATAAATAATGATACTACCTTCTTCTCTGCTATTAGCAAAATATGGTAATGCCGCCACCGCACACAACGGGGCGCTTAATGCAGCTGTTATTACTGGGAAATTAATATCATTACCGGTATTACGGAATAGCTCCATAACCTCATGATATTTTCTGGTAAGAACTACGGTAGTAGCTGTTTCACTTCCAGCAACAGCTCCATAATAAGGAAAAAGGCGCCACGAATGAGTATCTACTGATACCGTCTTATCATTTAAAACCTCTGATGGCTGAAACATGATAAGCTCGCGTAATTCATCAAACTCTTCAGCTTCTTCGTGTTCAGGCCCTAGACTAGCAAAGCCCAACTCATCTGCTATCATTAGGACAATACCTAACGACTTTATTTTTTTGTGTTCAGGCTTGTTTCTTATATCCTCGACGATCTGAGAAATGCTTTCAGGATTTTTCAGTTCAGATTTTTCGAGTATAGAATATGAAACGTAACGATCTTCTCGTTTATAAAATAGATAAGCTCTAACTTCCTCGCTCTTATCAAGATACAAATGCAATTGGATATCCAAATCCCCGGCACTTTCATACCAGTCCATATTGGATAGCCGACTAGTTGAGCGCCCTAGATTGACCGCCCGTCTGTAATACGATAATACGTTCATTGCCTATATGCTATAAAGTCCCACACTAATGTATAGATTTTTGAGTATAAAAAACCGCGAGCTCTACTTCGAGCTCGCGGTTAAAGAGGTTGTTATATTAAATAACCAACTCTATTAGTTTTCGGTAAAGATGTGGTCATCAGCACCAACTGCTCCAAAGTTTACACAACCAACATCTACCACACCAGCGGCTGGGTACATCATGCTATCTAGACCCTCATACGTCTCACCATCACGTGGGCATACTGGGACAGCAGTTAAAAACTCATTTGAATTCTCGTCAGGCATAGTATTTACGATTGCGTCCTCGATAGTGCCTCCACCAACAACATCACCTCCAGCGAAGCCGCCGTTAAGATTCTGGTGTGATCTCACAGCTTGGTGAGTAGAACGAAGAAGAACAACACATGCTGAGCGTGATGCACCGTTTCTGTAGGCCTGAGCACCGATGAATAGTACTGCGATTAGTGATAAGATAACCACAATTACAACTGTAAGCTCAATAAGAGTTACCCCTGGCTTAAGTTTTGATTTTGTATAATTTGTTATTTTCATATTATTATTTATTATTTATGGCTAATTAGCCGTTTTTTTAAAAATGCTCGTTAGCATCGTGATTAGACGTATTCTGTCTCTTCTCTGTGCATTCTTGCATTTTCAAAAGTTTCATTAGAGATCTTTCCTTCTCTATAAAGTTTTCCAAGTTTGTCATCCCAAGCAATATTACCTGATTGCTTAATTGTATCTTCCAGCGCTCGCGCACCTTTTTCATAAGCTATAATTGAGCTGGCAGATGCATCTGTATTATTCTGCAAAAACTCATAGGTTAACACCCTACCATCTTTTCCAGATAAAAGCCCCTGTGAGTGAATGAAAATAAGGATCTCACTCAGGCGGTTCAATACCGCCGCATGACTCTCTTTAGGATACATTTCTAATATACGACCCATTGTTTTCACCGCGCCAGTCGTATGTAGCGTAGACAAGACTAAGTGACCTGTCTGAGCTGCCTCCATACATGTCTCCATAGCCTCCCTATCACGAATCTCTCCTAAAAGAATAACATGCGGTGCTTTACGAAGAACGTCTTTTAACCCCTGTCGATAAGATTCAAGATCTCGACCAACCTCCTGCTGCGTCACAACACTCGGCGCGATAACCTTTTCACCAGAACCAGACGGATCATCCATATCAGGTGGATACTGATATTCCACAGGATCCTCAACTGTTACGATATGTTTTGAAAAATTTTGCCTAAGCCAATCGATGATAGCTGCTAAAGTAGTCGATTTACCAGAACCAGTAGGACCAGTTATCAAACACAAACCAGCACGACGCTGAACTGCATTCATCAACATTTCCTCAACATCGGTATCAATACCTAAATCTGCTATTTCAGGGATCGAATCATTCAAGATACGACATGTAACACCCAGACCATTAGCGCTTAAGTGTGCTTGCACACGGAGTCGACCTGACGTTTTACCTGTGGTAACAACCTTTATACCATTACAGGAAAAGTCATCTACATGCTTAATTTTAAATTCTTTAACTGCTTTATCAATTTTCTCATTCGCTGCAGCATCTTCATCAGATTCGCCGAAGCTGTGACTCGCTGACTCTCTGTTTCTTAGTAATTCAAGGTAAATTTCGAATACTTGATCGGTTTTCAACACACCTAAATGGCTTAAAACCTCCATCCCCTTATTCGTTTCAATGTAAACAGGTAAGTTAGATCTAATCTGAACATCTGATACACCCATTGATTCGCATACCTGAAAAATAAGGCCCAACATACCTGAGCCGGTCATGCCGTCACGAAAACCTAATGCTGGTGGGCTAGACGCCACCACGGATCCACTAACAGGCGTATCTAGCACTGCTGAATCTTCATTATTTTTCTTGGAGAAAATCATTACTTATTAAAACTATGTTAGTTTTTTAAATTTATCAACGATAATTTTTTAAAACTAATTATTTGCTTTCTTATTGAGGTAGACAGCATGTGCCTCCTTAAGTTTCACAAGAAAACGATATCTTGCGTTCATTTCTTTAATTTTAGCTAATGAATAGATTCGTTTTTCTACGATAGCTTGATCACATACCTCTTCATACTTCATGTTACAGTATTCAATTTCAGCAAGCTGTTCCATATGCTCTTTATGACTATACTTGTCATATTCATGCGTCATTCCATAAGATATATCATAGGCCGCTAATGAAGCCGTTAACCATGAGGCCGGATCCACTAGATCACGTTTACACAGCTCTAAAGTTTTTTTAGATAATTCAAGAGCTCCCAATTCATCAGCCTCGCGATGACCTAAGTTTGAATGTGCCAAAAAAAAGTGATAATTTGAATAGTTTGTATAATTTTTAGGATCTAATTCATACGAAAACCTAACTTTATCCTCTGTAACACCCTGCAAAAATTTCTGATGCTCTGCAGATAAAGGCTTACCTCTCGTATTACGATGACTCGCTCCTATCATTTTTTTAATATGATCTTTTCCCCTTAGTCTAATTGGCAGGTTTACATTTCTCTCTACGATTTCCTCTCCATGAGAATTTTCATCATCGCTTTTCGTTTGATCACCGTCTTCATCCTTTTCTTTTTCGGAGGCATTACTTTCCGAATCACTATGTGAAGCTCCCTGGTGCCAGTATACATCTATAGGACCCTGTAATGCAAAAGCTAACACTTTACCATATGGACTACCTTTAATAGATACTATATTAGGGGTATAATCAAATGCGTCCTTCTCCCTCAGGCTTCTCGATGCTAAAACAAAAAGAGCTAACCCAACAAAAAAAATAAGAACGCAATATAAATTATTTTTCATAAAAAATATAGTGAAAATCAGTTAAGAGGATGGTTTTGCTTTATAAGCAAAAATAGACAACGCCATCAACATTAAAGCCACTCCAGCAAAGTAAGTTAAAACTTCTAAGTACTCATTAGAGAGCATTGCTCCCTGCATAAACATCAGACGTGGTGTCATATCTGACAAATGGTAATGTGGTGAAATGAGATAAATCCAATCAGATAACGCGTTAGCTCTGATCTCGGTCATCATACGAAGGTAGCCAACTCCATACATTCCATACACCCACAAGCCAGCAGATACCAAATAGCTAATCATACCACCAAAACGACTTCCTAGTGATATGGCTAATAGAATCAAAGGAACAATAGTAATAGCATATATTAACGCATACTGAAAATTCATCGCGATCCAAATCCCCTCTTCAGCAGCCTCTGGTAAGGCTCCTATTAAGCAAATAGCTAATGTCACCAGTAATAAAGGTAGTAAAAATGTAACGCAGGCCAACCATATCTGAACCATCTGGCTGATACGCTTCGTGCCTCTACTCAGGAAGTAAGACCCCATAGCTGAACTGGCTGTATCATCACCAAATCGCGCAGCTTGAAATAACCCCCAAAGAATACTCACGGCCCAAAGGGTATACCATGCTGCCTGAGCTCTAGCAGGCTCCAGCAATGCTGGATTTACATCCACTGGTGTAAGGTGAGGTAAGATAATCGGAAATAAGAATACACAGAGTAATGCTACTACCCATACCTTCCGGTGAAATATCGTTGCTAATGTTAGTTTATAAAGTCCCATGATTCTATAGAGTTTAGTTAAGCTTTGTTTTCAAATCCCCCCACTGTCGTGGCACTTCATTTCCATGTAGGTGCATAATCTCACCATCACTAATCAGCACAGAACTCTCCATCTCCATACTATCAAAGTCTGGGTGGCAGCTTACTAGACGTAAAACGCCGTCATCTTTCTTCGCCCATAATTCCTGGAATACTTCGCGAGCGAATGCATCCAACCCAGTAAAAGGCTCGTCCAGCAATAAGATATCAGCTTGGTCACCGTCTACTGAAAATTCAGCCATAAGCATAGCCACCTTTCTTTTGTTTCCAGTAGAAAGCTGGCCATATGGTTTTTTTACATCGAGTTCGATACGATCAGCTAACTCTAACGCCTGCTTAGCTTGTTCTTTTTTTAACAAACTGCTAAACACTACCTTAGCTGGCAGCTCTCTATCAAAACACAAATCCTCACTGAGTAGCTGACAACGACCCTCACACTTAAAACTACCTTTAATAGGCTTTAATACCTTAGCAAGAGTACGTAGCAACGTCGTCTTTCCTCGACCATTCCTAGCAAGTAGATAATGTGTTCCGCTGTTAAGCGTTATTCCCTTTTTATCAGTAACTTCTGCTAGTGGTAATTTGTAACCTATTGATAGACCTTGAGGTAAAGATAGCTTTGGTATGGATATAGTATCGCTCATTTAATAAATACGGATTTTGAAGGGTAGTTATGACTAATTAGGTCATTAGATGAAGAAAGATGTCTTATTTTCACAAAATATGATACCTAACGCCTTACTTGCAGATAACTGTAAGGTGAATAGCAGCTAAATGTCAAAATACTAAAAATAAACCGCAGGTCTATGAATACTATTCATAGACCTGCGGGGAAAGAAAGCTTCAGCTCTTTTCGCTCTCTAGCCAATAACGCGTGTAATAAACATCCAGAGAGCTATACAGGCTATTGCACCGGAAACCACTTTAGCAAAAAGTGAGTAACCTTTAGATTTTGCAAAGAAAGCCGTTACTAACCATGCGACGGCTAGGACGACGACCTGTGCTAGTTCGATACCTATGTTTGCCATGATAAGTGGCTTCACCCAGTTCTCTGCCTGACGAAGAACATCACCTAAAGTGCTCCCGAAACCAAGCCCGTGAACAAGTCCAAATACAAAGACGACACTCAGACGTAAGCTCATGCGCTTATTAGCAGGCTTCCCATCTGAAGAGACTTTCTGTGGCATTATGTTCTCAACTGCTAAATAGAAAATGCTCAATGCAATCAACGGCTCAATCCAGCTACCGATATACACATTAATACCGTCCAACATCCCTGATATCGATAAACCAAGAGCAATACTATGAGCTACCGTAAATACAATTGACTGCTTAAGGAGCGAACTCCAGTTCCGCTGCAGAAGGAAAAGAGCTAAGATAAATAGAATATGATCAAGCCCTTCTGGTATAACATGTATAAAACCAAAATGGATAAGAGATATAATCCCGCTACCTGAAGACTCATGAACTCCTTGCCCATCAGCATTATCTCCTAATTCGCCAAAAAGCGTCAGACTATTATTCGATCTAAGTGTATGGATTTCACTATTACCGCCCCCTGCTTCTGAGCTATGGTTTACAAGTAAGGTAGGAAACTTGCCTTTCGCAAGGTGAAGCCTAAATGCACCTGACGCAGCACTATCTAAATCTCCAGAAAGCATCACGATAAAGTATGCTCCACCTGTGGCTAGGTTAGGGAAATTATAAGGTGCTTTTTCAAAGCCAGGGAATGACACAGTGTAAGGGAGGTCCTCGCTACTAGCGCTTTCACTATAAGTGAATCGTAACGCCTTCCCTAAATAGCGCTCAGCCTCTTCACGCATCTGCTGATAACTCTCTTCAGATTGCTTCAGTATCCACTCACGCTTAGGCTGAGGGATATCTGGATCGTCACGCAACTCTGGAACAGCAAGAGTAGCATCGAGGGTAACCTTGAGCGACCACGAGTCCTCATCAACGCTGAATTCTGAGAAAAGAGCCTCTACCTTGTGAGCTTGAACACTCGGTAGAACCATCACAAACACTAATAAAATAAACTTCAAACACTTCATAATATATTTCTTTGTGCAAAACGGGTAGTCGCTTTCAATCTTTTAGTAAAGAGTTGATTTTCATTTGAAATAATCATCGAACATGATTATCCCAAGGCAGCACATGAGTAACCGTATTGATCAGACTTTTCAGAGCCTTCGTGAAAACAGCCAAGCGGCTTTTGTCTCCTATGTCAGCTGTGGCGACCCGGACTTCGAACGGTCACTTGAAGTTATCAAGGCTTTAGCGGATGCTGGCTCGGATATTATTGAGCTAGGAGTTCCCTTTTCTGATCCGCAAGCGGACGGCATCGTTAACCAGCTAGCTGCTGAGCGAGCACTGAAAGCTGGTATGACAGTGAAGAGGCTTTTAGTGCTCATCAAAGAGTTCCGTAAAACTCACGATACAGCGATCGTCCTCTTTACTTATTTAAACCCAGTTTACGCCTATGGTTACGAACAATTTCATATCGATGCCACTGCAGCCGGGGCTGATGGCATCTTGTTACTCGACTTACCACCTGACGAAGCTCCTCATAACAAAGAGCTGACTGACTCATCTGGACTTAAACACATCACCCTTGTTTCCCCGTCCACACCAGCTGACAGGGTCAAAATGCTGGCAGAACAGTCTGAAGGCTTCATCTACGCGGTCTCCCGAATGGGTGTCACAGGTGCCCAGGCAGCCCCTTCAGCAAGTATTGGTGAGATCGTAGCCTCTATCAAAGAGCACACTGATACCCCTGTTTGTGTCGGCTTCGGCATCAATACCCCAGCGGATGCAGCAGCCGTAGCCGAAGTAGCTGACGGAGTGGTCGTAGGCTCAGCCATCGTCAATCAGGTTGCAGCAAACGCAGATAAGGCTAATTTATCAGAAATCATTCACGACTTCACCAAGCCCCTCATCACTGCGACCAAAAACCTTTAATTTTTAAAAACTAAATGACTCTTAATTTCCATAAAATGAATGGCGCCGGTAATGACTTTGTCGTTATCGATAATCGCGAACTTCAGTATCAACTCAGCGGCGAACAGATCTCTCAACTCTGCGACCGTCAACGCGGCGTAGGAGCAGACGGCCTTCTAGCAGTAGAACCTGCTGAAAGCGGAGCTGACTTCAAGTTCAGATACTACAATGCTGACGGAGGCGAAGCCGAAATGTGTGGTAATGGCGCTCGTTGTTTCGGTAAATACACAGCTCAGTTATTGGGTGCAAATACGGAATTAGTTCAGTTTGAAACCATCGCCGGCACACTCAGCGCCACCCTGATCGGCGATAATGTCAAAATTGCTATGTCGAAGCCATTCGACCTCACGATGAATCTTGATATTCAGGTAGAAGGCATCACAAGTCCTATTCATTTTATCAATACAGGCGTTCCTCACGTTGTTGTATTTGTTGATGATTTAGAAAAAATCGATGTCCTCAAGTATGGTGCCGCATTACGCTACCACAAGCATTTCAACCCAGCTGGGACAAATATCAACTTTGCTCAAGTCACCGGTGACCAGCATATCGCGATCCGCACCTATGAACGTGGTGTTGAGGGCGAAACTCTCGCCTGCGGCACCGGCATGACAGCTTGTGCGCTGATCCATCATTTACAGACTAAGGCCGCCTCACCTATCGCGGTCGACGTTAAAGGCGGCGAAACTCTATCGATCGGTTTTACTCCCGACTCCGAGAATTCAGATGAGTTTTCAGACGTCACATTAACAGGCCCTGCAGACTTTGTATTTGAAGGTCAGATTGAGATTTAAGAACCCCAAAGTTCACACTTGTAAGTTCAACTCGAAACTCTAAGAATCAACATTATGTTTCACGGCACGCACACTGCACTTATCACTCCGTTTAAAAACGGCGAAGTGGATAAAGAAGCGTTTAAGGCACTCATCGAGCGTCAAGTGGAGGCAGGCATCGACGGAATCGTGCCATGTGGTACTACTGGCGAGTCCCCTACTCTTACAAAAACTGAGCACCTAAAGGTCATCGAGCTAGCCGTAAAATATGCAGCTGGACGCACAAAGGTGATCGCAGGCACAGGAGCAAATGCTACAGCAGAAGCCATCTACCTTACCAAAGAAGCTGCGGACTTAGGCGCTGACGCGACACTTCAGGTCTGCCCATACTATAATAAACCTTCTCAAGAAGGCCTCTACCAGCACTACAAAACCATAGCGGCAGCTACAGAGCTCCCTATGATGCTCTACAGTATCCCCGGACGTTCTGTCATCGAGATTTCGGTGAAAACTATTGCTCGCCTCGCGGCTGACTGCCCTACCATCATTGCCAATAAAGAGGCTGGCGGTGACCCCGAGCGCGTGACACAAATCAAGGACGCTCTACCTGATAGTTTCCAAATCCTCTCTGGCGACGACCCTCTTACCATCGAGTTCATGAAACGCGGTGCAGTAGGGCTTGTTTCAGTAGCCACAAACATCATCCCAGCGGTGATGGGTGATCTGGTAAAAGCAATGACAGATAAGGATCTCGCCAAAGCCGAGGCCATCCAGAGTAAATACGAACCCCTGCTCAGCACACTCATGGGAATCGATACCAATCCGGTAGGAATTAAAGCTGCCGTCGCCATACAGGGTAACTGCACTGATGAAATCCGCCTCCCGATGGTAGCGCTAGCACCAGAAAAACAAGAAACACTCCGTCAGATACTCGCTAACTACGAACTCCTCGGATAGAATTTTTTATATGATCAAACTACTCATCACTGGACGTAGTGGCCGTATGGGCCAGACCCTCATTCAGGCAGGAAATGAAAACCCTGAAACTGAAGTCAGTAGCACACATGACGCAGATGATAACCTTCAGGAATGCTTTCAGAGCGTCAATGCTTGTATTGACTTTACTGTACATCATTTTACCAAATCTGTTCTCGCAGCGGCATTAGAGTCAAACACCCCTCTTGTCATCGGAACCACAGGTCACACTGACGAGGAAAAAGAGCTTATCGCTGAAGCCGCCAAAACCCTACCTGTAGTATGCGCAGCCAACTACTCCGTGGGTGTAAACACACTGTTCTGGCTTACTCAGAAAGCTACCCAGATCCTAGGAAATGACGCTTTCGACATCGAGGTTACTGAGATGCACCACAAGCATAAGATCGACGCCCCATCTGGCACAGCGCGCCGATTACTAGAAATCCTCAATGAGGAAACCAATACTAGCTATGAAGATGACGTAGCGCACGGTCGCCTAGGAAACATCGGAGCTCGCCCAAAACGTGAAATCGGCATGCACACCCTCAGAGGTGGCGACGTCGTAGGTGATCACACCGTCATGTTTGCCGCTGACGGCGAGCGGGTCGAACTCACTCATAAAGCCTCCAGCAGAATGACCTTCGCATCAGGCGCCGTTCGCGCTGCCGTATGGCTGCAGGATAAACCAGCTGGACTCTATGACATGCAGGATGTCTTAGGTTTAAAATAAGTTTCTACTACAAGATCCATGCACAAGGTCGGAATAGCGCTAGGTGCAAACTTAGGTGACCGCCTTCAGCAGATCCAGTCAGCTCGGGACGCCATACAAGTGCACTCCTCGCAGCAACACTGCCTCCAAGCTCCTATTTACCACTCAGCGCCACAGGACTGCCCGAACGGATCTCCTGACTTTTATAACACCGTCATCGAGATCCTCTATCATGGCACACCTGAGCAGCTACTCAGTATCACACAGAATATCGAGCTAGAGTTAGGTCGAGAAGCCGAGCACGGCTTTAATACCCCCCGACTTATCGACCTCGATCTACTTTATTTTGGAAAAATAGAAATCTGCACAGAGCTCCTCACCATCCCACACCCAGAGATCACTCAGCGCCGCTTTGTCCTCCAGCCATTGGCAGATATACAGCCAGACCTCATTCTCCCCCATCAGCAGAAAAACGTCTCCTCACTTTTAAGCCAACTTGACGAAGACGACTCACCGCTTAAAGTAGCACACTATAACTGGTAAATTACACATCGTGACTTCGACTCAAAAAGCACAAGCCCTACGTGCCAGAAAGAACTCAACTAAGAGAATTTCTGCACTAACCGCCTATGATTACCCTACAGCTAGATTGCTCGACGAGGCTGGCGTAGACGTTCTTCTCGTAGGCGACTCCCTCGGCATGGTCGTCCTAGGCTACCCTGACACCACTCACGTCACCCTAGACATGATAACTCATCACGTCTCCGCCGTTGCACGTGGCGCTAAAAACGCCCTCATCATTGGTGACATGCCTATCAACAGCTACGACACACCTGCACAAGCACTAGAGACGGCTCAAGCCCTCGTTGCTGCTGGAGCCGATGTCGTCAAACTCGAAGGCGGAGTTAATCAGGTAAAAAAAATCGAAGCTATCATCGCAGCAGGTATCGGTGTCATAGGCCACCACGGCATGCTTCCCCAACGCGTCCTCGAAGAGGGTGGTTATAAGAAAAAAGGTAAGACTGCAGAGGAGTCGTCCCATATTCTAGAAGGAGCCCTTGCCCTCGAAAAAGCAGGTTGCTGCGCCATCGTTCTAGAAAGTATCGTCCCCGAACTCGCAGAAAAAATCACTGCCCAGCTCGAGATCCCAACCATTGGTATAGGCTGCGAAAGCAATACTCACACTCACACCTGTGATGGAGAAATAGCCGTCATCACCGACGTCATAGGCTCATACCCGTGGTTCGTCCCACCATTTGCAAAACCTAGAGCCAACGTAGCCAGCGACATCTCCCGCTCCGCTAAGGAATACATCCAGTCTCTATAACACCTTGCTAAGATCATGCCCTCACCTGAAAAAACGGCAGCCCTCGAAGCCCGCATGATCAAACTAGGAGTCACCGAAGACACCCTCATCGAAAAATTCATCCACGGCAGCGGCAGCGGTGGTCAAAAGGTCAATAAAACAGCCTCCTGCGTTTATCTAAAACACACCACCTCAGGCACCGAAGTCAAATGCCAGCAGCAACGCTCCCGTGAGCTCAACCGCTACATAGCACGCCGTGAACTCTGCGAGCGACTCGAAGAAAAACGTGATGGTAAAAAATCCGCGAAACAACAAGCATACGAAAAGATACGCCGCCAAAAACGCCGCCGCTCCAGACGCTCTAAAAACCGCATGCTCGACGACAAATCAAAACAATCTGAAAAGAAACAACACAGAAAAGGGCCATCTCAAAACGATTAATCGATCACCCTTGAACTTTTCATATTAAAAGCCACTCTCTCCCCATGCAGCAGTATCATGATCTTCTCAGAGATGTTTTAGAAAATGGTGAGTCACGCACCGATAGAACAGGCACCGGCACCATATCTGTCTTTGGCAGACAAGCCCGCTTTGATCTACGTGAAGGATTCCCCTGCCTAACAACAAAAAAACTGCACCTTCGCTCCATCATCCACGAGCTACTATGGTTCCTCAAAGGCGACACAAATATTTCCTACCTTAAAGAAAACGGTGTGCGCATCTGGGATGAGTGGGCAGATGAAAATGGTGAGCTCGGCCCAGTCTATGGTCAACAATGGCGCGCTTGGGAAGGCGACGAGGGCGAGATCATTGACCAGGTCACCCGCCTCATTGATGGACTAAAAAACAACCCACACTCACGCCGTCATCTCGTTTCTGCATGGAATGTTGGTAAAGTCGATAAAATGGCTCTTCCTCCCTGCCATATGCTTTTTCAGTTTTACGTGCACGATATAGACAGTGAAAAACCTGGGCTTTCATGCCAACTCTACCAGCGCAGCGCTGATCTCTTTTTAGGAGTTCCATTTAACATAGCATCATACGCCCTCCTCACCAAAATGGTGGCACAGGTCTGCGGCTACGAAGCTCGTGAGTTCGTTCATACCTTCGGTGACCTCCACCTCTATCAGAACCATCTTGATCAGGCGAAACTACAGCTCACTCGCGAGCACAAAACCCTACCTAACATGTGGATTAACCCTGAGGTAAATGACATCCTCAGCTTCACAGGAGACGACTTTGAGCTCCGTGACTACGATCCCCACCCACACATAAAAGCTGACGTCTCCGTGTAAAGTAGGCTGCTAATTATAATAGCATTATCACTCTCTCATTAAACCAACAACATCATGTCTAATCACCAGACCATCAACATCGACCCCGAAAGCATCCGTGGCGCCAAGCGTATGGGAGCTATCATCCTACCGCTCATCATCATCATCTTTCTCCTAACTGTCATGACACCCTTCACCACAGTGCCAGCTGGTCACGTGGGGGTCACCTCCCTCTTTGGTAAAGTGGATAAGAACGAGCTAGAGCCCGGTTTCCACCTTATCAACCCACTCAAAAAAGTGCACAAAATGGACTGCCGTAACAAGCAGCTAACGATCAATGATGTAGGTGTTCCATCACAAGATCAGCTTACTACAGATGTCGATGTCACTCTAAAATGGCGTGTCGATAAAAACCAAGCTGCTGAAGCATATAGCGAAACAGGTGATGCAGCCAAACTCGAAAGTGTTCACTTAACACCTAAGCTCCGCTCTCTCATTCGTGAAGCTGGTAAAGGAATCAAAAACGCAGAAGATTTTTACTCAGATGAGATTCAAGTTTCCATGCAGTCACGCATCCTCGAAGGGCTAACAGATCTTTCAGACAAAGGCATACTGGTAGAGGAAGTCCTTCTCCGCCGCTTTGACCTTCCAGTAATGATCGTCAGGGGCGTCGAAGAAAAGAAGCGCCAAAAACAAGCAGCTGAACGTCAAGTGGAGGAGCTAAAACGTTTCACCACTGAACAAGAGCAGAAACAAGTACAAGCAAAAGCAGAGAAGTTAGCTGCTGTAGAGGAAGCCGAAAAGCGTGTTGCTCTCGCTGACGCTAAAGCCTATGAGATAACAGCTGAGGCGAAAGCCCTCGCTGAGGCGATCAGTATAGAAGGTAAGGCGCTTAGTAATAATCCTGAAATCCTTAAACTTAGAGCTATCGAAAAGTGGGACGGCACTGTACCACGCGTCACACTAGGTGAGGGAGCCACTCCGCTCATCAACCTGAACGAATTCGACACCCAACAAGCTCCAGTTAGAAAACCTAACCAATAAACTATTTCTGTGCCGAACAAACCGAAGCTTACAGCTATTGTCGCCATGACCTCTGAACGAGTCATTGGCAAAGATGGAGATCTACCATGGCATCTCCCTGAAGATCTAAAACTCTTCAAACGCCATACCACAGGTCATCCCATCGTCATGGGAAGAAAAACTTGGGACTCCATTGGCAGGCCACTACCTAACCGCCAAAACATCGTCCTCACACGAGACAAAAACTGGTCAGCTGAAGGTGCCGAAGTCATTCACGAAGTGTCTGACCTAAAAAGCCTTACGCTAAAAGACCCTCACGTCTATATCATCGGCGGCGCACAAATCTACAAGTTATTCATGCCACAGCTAGACGAAATCCTCGTCTCCCACGTGCTCGAAAACCACCCTGGCGACACCTATTTCCCAGAGTTCGAATCTCAGTTCCCTCAAGTCACCACTGAAGAAACTTATGAAACCTTTGAGCTGAGAAGCTATAAAAGGTAGTTACTCTACCGATTCAAATACCCCTCCACCTAGCATGGTTCCTCCTTCGTAGAAGGCGCAGATCTGACCGGGGGTGATGGCTCGCTGAGGACGGGTAAATGCTAGGGATAACTTGCCGCTTTCTAACGGCGTCACCATGACCGGTTCACTTTTAGCTCGGTATCGGGGCTGCGCCTCTATTTTGCATGGGATTGTTATCGGCTTATTGATCCAGCTTACTGTGCCGACTATACATTTTTGAACATAGAGACCTGGAGTATCTGGTTGGTCCCAGCCGACGATGAGTTCGTTTTTCTCAGCATCTTTTCCAACGACGACGTAAGCGACGCCTTCGCGAGGAGAAGCTACACCGTGCCCCTTCCTCTGACCAAGAGTATAGAGATGAAGGCCTCGATGCTTACCTAGCACCTTACCTGTATGATCTACGATGTTGCCAGGACTGTCTGGAACATAATGACTCAGAAAGTCGGACATTTTAACATTTCCTATAAAACAAATGCCTTGGCTGTCTTTTTTATCCGCTACAGGGAGGTTAAACTTACGGGCAACTTCACGCACTTCAGGCTTTAGCATCTCACCTACTGGAAAACGCGCATGAAGTGCTTGCCGCTGTTCCATAAGAGAGAGGAAATAACTCTGGTCTTTATTCGGATCTGCCCCTCGTAGTATATCAGCAGTGCCGTCTGAGCGCTCACGCCTGCGAGCATAATGCCCTGTGCCTACAGCCTCGAAGCCTTGAGAAAGAGCATAGTCGAGAAAGACACCAAATTTCATTTCTCGATTACAATAAACATCCGGATTAGGGGTAATCCCACTTCGGTAACCGTCGAGCAAGTAATCGACGATTCGATTTCGATATTGGTCAATAAGATCTACAACACGAAATTCGATCCCCAGCGTCTGAGCAACAGCGTGCGCATCTTCCACATCTTGCTCCCATGGACAGTCCCCTGCTACTCCGTCGTCATTGATCCAGTTTTTCATGTAGCCACCTGTCACCTCATGCCCCTGCTCTAGTAAAAGGGCAGCGGCTACGGCGGAATCAACACCTCCAGAGAGGCCTACAAGAATTTTTGACACACGCACTTCATAAACCGCTCTATTTAAATACTAAATACCAAATTACACGAATCTATAAAAAGAAGCTAATTACCTGCTCTATAGGGAAAATTTAATCTGTTCATTCTGCTAAAAATAGCTACCTCGTATGCATGTCTTCAACAGCTAGCACAAAGGATTCTAAGGAGAAATTCTCCCCCTTCGCCGGCTGCATCATTGTATGTATCATCCTACTCCTCTTAGCTGGAATCGTAGGGTATAGCAGCTGGAGCTACTATCAGGTAAAAGACACCATTGCTGGCTTTACGGAAGAAAACGCTAAGGAGCTAGAAATTTTATCCACCTCAGAAAATAGCGAACCCCAAAAGGCGCTTACCAATAAGCTCAGTAACTTCGGCCAACGTATTACCAAACGGCAAAAAAGCAGCCTCACGCTCAATGCTACCGAACTAAACCTCGCTGTCGCCAGCTATGACGTCCTGAAGCCGAATCGTGGGAAAATATTTATCCAGTCTATCTCCGAAAAAGGAATAGAAGCCGAAGTAAGCTATCCTGTAAAATCAGGTTTCAAGTCCGATAACATGCGCTCACTAAATGGTAGCGTAACGATCCTGCCAGAGCTGGTAGACGGATCCCTATTCCCCACTGTCATTAGCGTTAAAACTCCGAAAAAAGATGATATACCCCAGGAGTTTAAAAAATTCATATCTGAAAGCATGCTTTACCCGCTGCGTAATGACCCTGAGATAGGTGATTTATTTAAGCGTCTTTCTTCTGTAGAAATCGTAGGCAACTCCATTTCACTAGAAACAGACCCTACGCATAAAAGTGACGCCGTTTTACCTGATGACACTTCACCTATCATTAATCGTTTTATGAAAGGGTTTGCCATTGTAGCTGTAATTTTCTTATTGATCGTTAGCGTCATTCTTTTCCTAGCTAACAAAAAGTCTAAAACCGATATATCAAAATAAATCTATGAACATTAACGAGAACTTCCTCAAACTTAAAGCCGGCTATCTATTTCCAGAAATTTCACGCCGTGTCACTGCATGGACTGATGCAAACCCTGACAAAACAGCGAGCCTCATCCGCTGTGGAATCGGTGATGTGACTGAGCCATTACCACTAGCTGTGCGTGACGCTATGCATGCCGCTATCGACGAACAAGGCAATGCAGAAACATTCCACGGCTATGGCCCTGAGCAGGGATACGCATTCCTCCGTGAGGCGATCGTAGAAAACCAATACTCAGACGTAAACATCTCAGCAGACGAAGTCTTCGTATCTGACGGGTCTAAGTGTGATACAGGTAACATTCTCGACATCTTCGGTAAGGGAAACAAAATTGCTATCACAGACCCAGTCTATCCAGTCTACGTAGATACCAATGTGATGGCAGGCAATACAGGCGAAGCTGACGAGAACGGCGCCTACGAGGGCCTCGTCTACTTACCCTGCACTGCGGAGAATGATTTCACTCCTGCTATTCCTGAGGAAAAAGTCGACCTCGTCTACCTCTGTTACCCGAACAACCCAACAGGCACAACAGCTAGCCGCGAGCAGCTCAAAGCATGGGTGGCTTACGCAAAGGCAAATGGCGCACTCATTCTATTTGATGCCGCTTATGAAGCATTTGTTCAGGACACATCTATTCCACGTTCTATTTTCGAAATCGAAGGTGCACACGAATGCGCTATCGAATTCCGCTCATTCTCTAAAAACGGTGGCTTCACAGGTGTTCGCTGTGGCTACACAGTGATACCTAAGTCTCTCACGGTAAAATCATCTACTGGAGAAGACGTATCACTCCACTCACTCTGGAACAGACGTCAGTCTACCAAGTTCAACGGTGCATCATACCCCGTGCAGCGCGGTGCTGCTGCCGTCTTCTCACCAGAAGGTAAAAAGCAAGTATCAGACCTCATCACTCACTACATGGGAAATGCAGCATTACTCAGAAAAGCATGCACAGATGCCGGACTTACTGTATTCGGTGGTGAAAATGCTCCTTATGTATGGGTTCAGTGCCCAGACGGAGTCGACTCATGGGGAATGTTTGATAAGATGCTCGAAGAGGCCCAAGTAGTCATCACACCTGGCTCAGGCTTCGGTGCTGCTGGCGAAGGATACTTCCGTATCTCATCATTTAACACACGAGCTAAAGTAGAAGAAGTCTGCCAGAGAATCGCAGCTCTTTAATTTCTTATTCCCCTCTAAAAATCAACCCGTCAGATAGCTATGCTGTTTAGCGGGTTTTTCATTACTAGCCACCTTCCCTATACGGGAAGCCTTATTGAAGCGGTAACAGATAAAGTCCTCCGCGGTTCCTACAAGTCGAGAAAACGATATATAACCTTGATTCTTCGGCTTTTACTCATACAGATACTGTTCCCATGCCTAAGGTTTTTATCAAGACATACGGATGACAAATGAACGAACGTGATTCGGAGCAGGTTGCTCGGATGTTTGTTGAAGGTGGTTACACAGTTACCCCAGAGGAAACTGAGGCTGATGCGATCCTAGTGAACACATGTAGTGTCCGTGACCAGGCAGAGCAAAAAGCTCTCGGTAAAATGGGTATCATGGGTAAGCACCGCAGAAAAAAGCCTCATGTAGTCTACGGATATATGGGCTGTATGGCGCAGAGTCGTGGCAAGGAGCTCTTTAATAATATTCCCCACCTAGACGTCGTAGTGGGGACCCAAAAGTATCACCGTGTCTTCGAATATGTAGACAACATTCTCTCCAAAAGATTAGAGCAGCGGATGGATAACCCTGAGCTTTCACTCCAAGGCCAAAGCGTCTGTGACACTGCTGAGGAGGAAGGTAGCCAAAACACGATCAAGGATCACATCGCTAATGACAATCAGACCTCTGCATTCGTCTCTATCATGCAGGGCTGCAACATGCGCTGTTCATTCTGTATCGTGCCAGATACCCGTGGAGCAGAACGTGGCAGGCCTATCGATGACATCGTCAGAGAGTGTCGTAATTTAGTGGCAAAAGGAGTTAAAGAAGTGAACCTCCTCGGACAAATTGTTAACCTCTACGGTCGCACTGAGTTCCCCAAAGTTGATGGGAAATCACCCTTTGTCCAGCTACTAGAAGCTGTCCATGAGATCGAGGGCTTAGAGCGTATCCGCTTTATTTCCCCTCACCCTATCGGCTACCGTGCTGACCTCATTAATGCTTTCACCTATCTACCAAAACTCTGCAGCCATATTCACTTCCCCATGCAGAGCGGTAGTGATGCGATTTTGAAAAAAATGCGTCGCCCGTATAAGAATGCCAAGTTTGTTGAGATCTGTGAGAACATGAAGGCGGCTCGACCTGACCTAGCTATCACCACAGACATCATTGTTGGCTTCCCTGGTGAAACCGAGCAAGACTTTCAGGACACCCTCGATACAGTCAAAAAACTCGGTTTTGATAACGCCTTTATTTTCCGCTACTCAAAACGTAAAAATACACCCGCCGCTGAAATGGAGGGACAACTACCCGAACGAGTTAAAGAAGAGAGAAACCAGACTCTGCTCAAAGTCATCAATGAAATGGCAATTGAGAAAAATGAACGTTTAGTAGGAACAAAACAGCAAGTTCTCTGCACGGGACTCTCTAAAACCAATAGTGAAAAACTTATGGGGCGCACAAGCCAAAACAAGATTGTGATCTTCGATGGTGATGTTGACCGCATGAGAGGGCAAATTTTCGATGTTCAGATCGAAGAAGCGACTGGATTCTCACTCTACGGCACAGCTGACATTCACAACCTCTAATAAGCAGAGATAAAATAAGCCTTTTCACCTCTCTATTTCCTTTTAACATCCACTCCCGATGCATCCTTACGAAAAAATACCACTTAACACTGCTGGCTACATACTAGCTGCATGGTTGATTTGTCTACATTTATGGATGCTCACCAAGCCTGCAGACAGTAAGAACTTTTTTATTAAATTACCTCGTAATAAGGTGATTGGACCTATTGTCATGGGACTTGGAATGGCCTGGTTCTGGCTACTTGTAGCACCAGACGGACTAGGACCACTTAGCAAACTACAAATGGATCTCGGCGACTTTAACAGGGCTAAGGGCTTGCTCCGTATCCTCGTCCCCATCGCCGCTGCAGGTATGATCATGCACGTTAAAGAGTTTCTTACCGTTCGCGCTATCGGACTTCTTTCGCTTATGGCTGCAGCCCCCTTACTCTACTCTGCATTTCTCGAGCTACCTGTATCACGGCTACTCGTCCCCATCTTCGCCTATGCTATGATCATCAAAGGCCTATTCTGGGTAGGAATGCCATTTGTCATGCGCGACACCATCACTTGGGTAACAAAGACAGACAGTCGCTACCGCATCGCCTCGCTAGCAGGCTTAGCATACGGTATCGCAGTATTAGCTTGCTCGATCCTCTGGTGGTAAGCAAATAGCTATTCTCTATTCGCTAGCTTACGATTTAAAGATATCGACTCGCTAAGTGCGTTCAGCAGGGCGATGTGGCCTTTTACAGGTTTGCATATCTCTTTATACTGACCCTTTGAGGAGTAGTCCTCACTCATGAACTTGCCAATCTTGCCGTAATACCCCTGAATCTCGAGGCCTAACAAACCTAATTGAGATGACAGCTCTGACATATCCCGGTTCACTTGACCGATTTGCTGATACGTATCCGAAGCACTCTCTTTTAACTTTTTACGGCCTTCGGCAACCTCACTTTCAAACTGCTCAATCTGCCCAAGCAGTTTTGTAATATGCGCATTTACGACATCACGAGTACGCTTCAACTCCAGAAAATCGTCTTTATTTTTTTGAAGCTTTTCTTGTTCCTTTGAGACCTGCTCAGCAACATCACCCTCACCTTCTTGCTCAATCACTTCAATTTTAGTGTGAATACCAGTGATCCTCCTCTTTATAGTATGAGCTCTATTGATAATCTCTTCCCGCTCATCTTCCAGCTCTTTTAACTTAACATTCAGGTCGACACCTTCCTCGTTTTTCAAAGTATAACCTCCTGTTTCATCATCTAACGATTCACCACGCTGTTCGTTCAGGCGCGCTAATGAAATATCAATATCCACCATTTTATTTTCCAGCTCTTTCTTTTTAGTCATGAGCTTACGAATCGCCCAGTATTCCATACTGACCTCTTCTACACCTTCACAAGATTCCCATATATCATGACCTAGTAACTCTTCGCCGTGTAATAGCATATACGCTTCATCAGAAGCATCTGTGAGACGTTTAGTTTTACGAGCCATGCCAAATGAGGCCATTACCTTGGCGAATATGTAACGAGTGTTATGCA
This sequence comes from uncultured Verrucomicrobiales bacterium, assembly GCA_964397975.1. GTDB lineage: Bacteria > Verrucomicrobiota > Verrucomicrobiia > Verrucomicrobiales > Akkermansiaceae > Oceaniferula. The sequence goes on from CAYNLE010000015.1 coordinate 29,347, forward strand.
TAAATCCGTTAAAGAAAGGGGTGAGAAAAAACTTATTATTTAATACCTAGTTTCTGGAGGTTTTTAAGAACCTTCACATCTTCCAATGTCGTCATATTACCTGTCACCTTACCCGTTTCAACGAGCTCCTTCAACAGGCGCCTGACAATCTTCCCAGATCTGGTTTTAGGTAAAGCTGGGGTGAAGAAAACTTGATCCGGCTTAGCAATAGCTCCAATCGTTTTTCCAACATGGTTGCGAATTTGAGCTAATAGTTCATCTGATTCTTCTATCCCTAACTTAAGAGTGACAAAAGCGACAACAGACTGCCCCTTGATTTCATGTGATTTACCAACGACCGCCGCTTCTGCAATAGCAGGGTGAGAAACTAAAGAGCTCTCTAACTCTGCTGTTCCAAGGCGGTGACCTGATACGTTAAGAACATCATCCAGCCTACCAACAATCCAGAAATTACCCTTCTTACCTTTACGGGCTCCATCACCAGCGGTGTATATACCTTCGTAATCACTCCAGTAGGCTTTTTTATAACGCGGCCTATCACCATAAATACTTCTCAGCATACCTGGCCATGGTTTACGAATAACTAGTCTACCGCCTTCATTCGCCTTACACTCATTACCTTCATCATCTAGAATAGCCGCATCTACACCGAAAAATGGTTGCGTAGCAGTGCCTGGTTTAAGTGGTGTACACCCAGGTAATGGGGATAACATAATCGCCCCTGTCTCAGTCTGCCACCAGGTATCTACGATCGGGCATCTACCGCCTCCGATTTTATTATGATACCACATCCAGGCTTCTGGATTAATCGGCTCACCAACAGAGCCTAACAAACGCAGTGACGATAAATCATGCTTATCTACATGCTCGTCTCCAGCTTTGATAAATGCTCTAATAGCCGTTGGTGCTGTGTAAAAAATCGTGACTCCATACTCTTCTATAATTTGCCAGAACCTTGAGAAGTCCGGGTAATTAGGAGCCCCTTCATACATAATCTGGCTTACACCATTCAGAAGTGGTCCATACGTAATGTAGGTATGCCCTGTGATCCACCCTACATCAGCAGTGCACCAGTAAACATCTTCATCGCGCATATCGAAAATATACTTACAAGTCGTGTAAGCATTCACCATGTAGCCTCCTGTGGTATGAAGAATACCCTTCGGTTTTCCAGTAGACCCTGATGTATAGAGAATAAATAATGGATGCTCGCTGGCAAAAAATTTAGGTTTATGAGTAGCCGATACCTTCGCCACCTCATCATGCCACCAGACATCACGCTCTGACTTCATCTTCACTTTTTTGCACTCTTTACCAGCGTGCTGAAGAACGATAACTTTCTTAACTAATGAGTCTTTCTTAAGCGCTTCATCGACACTTTTCTTTAGCTCTACTACAGAGCCTCTACGGTATCCACCATCAGCTGTGATGATACACTTAGCTTGTGCATCATCTAACCTGTCTTTAATCGCATCCGCGGAAAACCCACCAAAAACAACCGAATGCACAGCACCTATACGAGCACATGCTAACATCGCTACCGTTGCCTCAGGAACCATCGGCATGTAAATGATTACACGGTCTTTTGATTTTACACCATTAGCTAACAAAACATTTGCGAAGCGACATACATCACGCTGAAGCTGCTTATAAGTAATCGTGCGTTTAGCGCCCAGCTCACCCTCCCAGATAAGCGCCGCTTTATTACCACGACCAGCTTCTACGTGTCGATCCACGCAGTTAACTGCAATATTTGTTTTACCTCCTACAAACCATTTCGCGTCAGGAGCCTTCCAGTCTAAAACTTTACTCCACTTCGTATTCCAGTTCAGCTCCTTTGCCTCACGAGCCCAGAACGTGTGTGGCTTATCAATCGATTCTTTATATAAACGACGGTATTCCGCCATACTGGAAATCCGGGCTTTTTTAGAAAACTCTTTACTCGGCTTAAATTCTTCACCCTCTGTAAGATGACATTCGATTGATTGACTCATAAATATACTATTTTTTAACTACGAACTAAGAAATTAACAGCTGTATCAGAGAGCACAATCTACTTTCTCTTTTTTTGCGTATTTTTTTGAGGTCTATTCTTTGAAAAAGAAACTCTCCCTCCTTTTTTAGCCGCTCGCTTGAGGCTGTCTTTATGCTGCCTACGCGCCACGGAGCTTTTACTCGTGCTTCGCTCAGAGTCACTACGCTCTACTTTGCCACGGCGGGGTTTTGGATTTGTCTGCAGAGCAGTTATCTCCTCTGCTTCAAGCTCACGCCAGTTACCTGACTCTAATCCTCCACCTTCTAATAAACCAATACGTATACGGACTAACTTCGTCACCTTAAGGTTTACCGCATCAAACATATAACGAATCTGTCTTTTCAGACCCGTCTCTAATACAACCCTAACACGACGAGGCGAAATACGCTTAATGGACTTCGCTCTAGCGCGACCCTCTGGCGTCTGCACTCCTTTAACAAGGCGATCAATCAGCTCATTTGGGAACGCCTGATTAAGAGTAACTAAATACTCTTTCTCAACCTTCAGACTTGGGTGCGTTAACTTAAGAGCTAAATCACCATCATTCGTCATGACTAGTAGCCCTTCTGAATCCTTATCTAAGCGCCCCACATTTTTCAGGTGCTGCATGTGTGGCGGCAGAATATGATAAATCGTTTCCCTCCCCAGCTCGTCACTTTTTGTACAAACAAAACCAGCTGGTTTATTAAACAGAACCACTTCTGCTTGTTTCGGCTTTACGATTTTTTTCCCAACACGAACAACATCATCTAGCTCAACTCGTGTAGCTGGGTTATCACAGCGACTACTGTTAATAAATACATCGCCTTCTTGGATGATTTTATCACAAGCACGACGAGATCCTACACCACAAGATGCGAGGTATTTATTAAGCCTTACGCCTTCTGATTCTGATTGTTTAGACATGATAGTAAATGATTAGGGAAAAGAGGCTCACAGAGTGCTAGCCTAGGTTTTGTAGTGCCTAGCCTATGTGGCTTCGCACCGATAAAAAAACCCGCCCTCTGGAGAACCAATGGGCGGGTTGAAATAGTTAAGTTGAAAGAACTTCTATATTAAGCCTCTGGCTTTGTTTTAGGGAGACCAATTGGGCTCTTACCTTCTTTCCATTGACCGCGCTCTTTAAGAACCTTAATACGTTCGAAACGCTTAAGAACTGAACGCTTTCCGCCGGCACCGCCAGATATTTTGAGAGATGAGTGTTTTGACATAGCTCTGTATTATAAATAGTTGATTGAACGCTCTGATTAACGCTTTGAGAACTGGAACTTCTTACGTGCACCAGGCTGACCGTACTTCTTACGCTCTTTCTGACGTGGATCACGACGCATAAGACCTGCTTCCTTAAGTGCTGGACGGTGCTCCTCGTCTAGCTCACATAGTGCACGTGAGATAGCAAGGCGGATAGCTCCGACCTGACCAGCGCTGCCGCCACCTTTAACAACGACTTTTACATCAAATTTGTTAACTAGCTTAGCTTTCTGGAATGGCTCAAGCACAAGGTTCTGAAGTGTCACTGTAGGGACATACTCTTCAAACGGGCGCTTGTTGATAGTGATTCTGCCTGCACCTTCTGTAAGCCAGGCACGTGCTACTGAAGACTTGCGGCGACCTGTCGCGCAATATGTTGTTTCTTCGCTCATGAGATTATAAAATGTTTATGTGGTTTAAATGATAAGGTAAATTAAGCTACCTCGTATACTTCTGGCTGCTGTGCTTCATGCTTGTGCTCTGCACCTACAACAACGTTGAGCTTCTTGTAGATAGCGTCACCGAGTTTGTTATGAGGGATCATACCACGAACAGCACGCTCGAGGAGAAGCTCAGGACGCTTCTCACGGACTTTACGAGGTGTTTCCACCTTCTGATTACCTACATAACCTGTGTAGCGAGTATAAATTTTCTCAGACTCCTTATTACCAGTAAATACAGCTTTCTCAGCATTGGTAATGATAACGTAGTCACCTGTGTCTACGTGTGGAGTGAAGATAGTTTTGTGTTTTCCGCGAAGTAAGTTTGCGGCTTCAACAGCGACTTGACCGACTACCTTATCAGTAGCATCGATCACATACCATTTACGCTCCACTTCGTGGGCTTTTGCTGAAAATGTTTTTTTCATAGTATTCTGATTAATAAGTAAGTTAACGCTGGGCTAATTATTTAATAACATTAAACAATAAGCTTACGCTGGCTTCCCAGGATAGTAATAATTACCATCCACCCTACTACAGGGGGCGCGCAAACTATGTGCGACACTACAGTATGTCAACCCAAATCTGGGATTTTATCCCTTCAACCGCGCCATGGACACCCAGCAGCTTAACGAGAAGCTACAACTCCTAGCACAAACCCCTTAAGATACTCCGTTTCAGGAATAGCAGGGAGCACAGGATGATCCAACCTCTGGCCATGATTTTCGACAAGCCGCAGAGTGCGCTTAGCATCAACAGAGGCATCGACAATGTTTTGCAAAAAGAGCTCACGAGTGGCATGATGCGAACAGCAGTAGGTAGCTAAGATACCGTCACGAGCGAGCAGCTTAATTCCACGAAGGTGAATTTCTTTATACCCACGCATGGCATTCATCAGTGTCTTTTTATTTTTTGTAAATGAAGGCGGATCCAGTATCACGACATCATATTCATCCTCACAGTGCTTCAGAAAATCAAAGGCATTATGCTTAATAGCATTAATTTCTACACCATTCAGCTCAGCGTTCCTGATCGTCGCCTCAATAGCTACCTCAGAAGAGTCAACAGCTGTGACACTAGCAGCACCTGACTTAGCACAAGCGAGAGCAAAGCCCCCTTGATTACAAAAGCAATCGAGCACACGCTTACCCTTTACCATTTTAGCAATCGCTGCGTGAGCATCAAGCTGGTCAAGATAAAGACCCGTTTTCTGCCCATCAAGCAAATCGACCTCAAACTTCACTCCACCTTCAGCAGTAGGTGCTGTCACGATAAACGGACCTGGTTTCTCACCATGTAAAAGGGTAATTTCCTCCTCGATCCCCTCCGCCGTGAGCATCGGCGAGTCATTACGTAAAATGATCGACGCTGGCTGCAGAATCTCCCTCAGCGTATCAGCGATGAGCTCGCGCTGTTGATGCATCGCCAATGTCAGTGTTTGTAAAACAAGGTGGTCTCCATAGCGATCCACAATCACCCCAGGAAGACCGTCTGACTCACTCCAGATTAGACGGCAAAGCTCAAGATCAACACCCGAACTATCCCGCATCTCCATCGCCTGAGTAATCCGTCTAGTAAAGAACTCAGAGTCTAGCTTCTGCTTTCTCCTGGAAATTCTACGCGCAACGATCTGAGAGTTTGGATTATAAATCGCCGTCCCCATCGGCCTATCACGGTAATCCTTTAAAGAAATAACATCCCCAGGCTGCGGATCACCAAAGGTTTTACGAACCTCTGAAGAGTAGACCCAATCATGTCCGTGAAAGATACGTGCGCGTGGTTTTACAATTATGCCTGGCATGGTGACGTCCTTTCAACCATGAACTCAGGCTATAAGCAATCGATAACAAGCTCTACACCATCATTTAGCCTAAAAACATTAGCCTCTCATACAAACAGATAGATAACCCCTGCTAACAAGCCACTAACGCGCCGGCTTTACGGTCAACGGCATCAATATACTCCAAGGAGTCCTTATTAGATTCACTCATAGACACCCTACTAAATCGGACCGCCTTACAGAGCGATTTACTTTGATTCGCCACACGTGCGCATTTACGACAATAGAAACACGCGTCATTGGTCAGAGCTTGCAGCTTAACCTGCTTACCCTCAATATCCTTCTTCGACCAATCACACAATGTCTTCGCCA
>CAYNLE010000016.1:0-21064 GCA_964397975.1 uncultured Verrucomicrobiales bacterium
TGACAGCTGCCTAAGAAAAAACCACCAAAGCTAACTCTCATAGTTTGGCTTTGATGGTTTTGTAAACTGTTATGTTTAAGTGCTTAGACGGTGGCTTCTTTGGCTAGAGCTACTGCGTAGTCACGGTTGAGGCGAGCGATGTTGTCGACACTGATCTCTTTCGGACAAACGGCTTCACACTCGTATTGGTTTGTGCAGTTGCCGAAACCTTCTGCGTCCATTTGGCGGACGATACCGAGAACACGTTTATCTTTTTCAGGCTCGCCTTGTGGAAGTAAGTTAAGGTGTGCTGCTTTTGCTGATACAAAGAGCATAGCACTCGCATTCTTACATGCTGCTACACAGGCACCACAGCCGATACATGCCGCCGCATCCATTGCTGAGTCAGAACGAGTTTTGGCTACAGGGAGAGCGTTTGCATCCTGTGCTGATCCTGTGCGGACGTCGATAAATCCACCGGCTGCAATGATTCGGTCAAAGGCTGAGCGATCTACGATGAGATCACGGAGAAGTGGGAATGCTTTTGCGCGGAATGGTTCGATCCAAATAGTTTCGCCATCCTTGAACTTACGCATGTGAAGCTGGCAGGTAGTGATGCCGCGCTCCTTAGAGTGGGGGATTCCGTTAATGGTGAGTGAACACATCCCGCAGATGCCTTCACGACAATCGTGGTCAAAGTTGATAGGGTCGCCGCCGTCGTTGATGACGCGCTCGTTAACGATGTCTAACATTTCCAAGAAGGATGCTTCTTCTGGAATGTTTTTGGCGTCATAGGTTTCTATAGCACCGTCGTTTTGAGCGTTTTTCTGGCGCCAGACTTTAAGAGTAAGATTTAGCATTGGAAGAGTAGGCTAGGGTGAATATTAAAAAGTGAATTAAGCGTAGCTTCGGATGGCGAGGTGAACATTCTCAAAGGTGAGGTCTTCTCGGTGTAGAGTCGGGGCTATTCCTGGGCCATTGTATTCCCATGCTGCGACGTAGGCGAACTCTTCATCACGTCTGAGGGCTTCACCCGGCTGAGTCTGACCTGCGGCTACCTCAGGTGAGTCTTCAGTAAACTGGTATTCTGTGCGGAAGTGACCACCACATGATTCTTCACGTTGAAGCGCGTCATAACACATGATTTCGGCAAAGTCGATAAAGTCAGCAACGCGGCCTGCTTTTTCTAGCTCAGAGTTGATGCAGTCGCCATCTCCAGGGATACGAACATTTCTCCAGAATTCTTCACGGATATGAGGAATGCGCTCTAGGGCGTGCTCTAGGCTTTCCTTATTACGAGCCATACCACAGTCGTCCCAGACGAGTAGCCCGAGCTCACGGTGGAAGCTGTCTACGCTGCGCTCACCTTTGATGCTGAGTAGCTTGTTGATACGTTCTTTTACCTCGTTTTCTTTTTCCTTAAACTCAGGGTGGTCTGTCGTAACAGCACCGTATTTCTGAGTGGCTAGGTAAACGGCAATAGTTGATGGTATAACGAAGTATCCATCAGCAAGTCCCTGCATGAGAGCTGATGCTCCTAGACGGTTAGCTCCGTGTTCTGAGAAGTTTGCTTCACCGATGCAGTGGAGACCAGGGATAGTTGTCTGTAAGTTGTAGTCAACCCAGAGACCGCCCATGGTGTAGTGCACAGCAGGGTAAATCTGCATGGGCACTTCGTATGGGTTTTCACCACTAATCTTTTCATACATCTGGAAGAGGTTACCGTAGCGGGCGCGGATGACATCTTCACCGAGACGTGCGATAGCGTCTTTGAAATCAAGGTAAACGCCGAGTCCTGTAGTGGCTACTCCACGGCCGTCATCACAGGCTTCTTTAGCAGCACGTGATGATACGTCACGAGGTGCTAGGTTACCGAATGATGGGTATTTACGCTCTAGGTAGTAGTCACGATCATCTTCTGGGATGTCGATTGCTTTTTTCTTACCTTCACGGATGGCCGCGGCGTCTTCTTTAGACTTAGGAACCCATATGCGACCGTCATTTCGAAGTGACTCGGACATGAGTGTAAGCTTTGACTGGTAGTCACCACTTACAGGGATACATGTAGGGTGAATCTGGGTGTAACATGGGTTAGCGAAGTAGGCGCCTTGTTTGTTAGCACGCATGGTAGCGGTAACGTTACAGCCCATAGCGTTAGTAGATAGGTAGAATACATTACTGTATCCGCCAGTGGCTAGAACGACTGCATCAGCGGCGTGAGATGAGATCTCACCTGTAACGAGGTTACGAACGACGATGCCCTTGGCATGTCCGTCTACCTTCACCACTTCCATGAGTTCGGTGCGTGGATACATGGTTACACCACCTTTATTGATTTCTTTTTCCAGAGCTTGGTAAGCACCAATGAGGAGCTGCTGGCCGGTTTGTCCACGAGCGTAGAATGTCCGCGATACCTGAGCTCCACCAAATGAACGGTTATCTAGTAATCCACCATATTCGCGAGCGAAGGGGACACCTTGAGCGACACATTGGTCGATGATGTTGGTAGATACTTCCGCTAGACGGTAAACGTTAGCTTCACGCGCTCTGAAGTCACCACCTTTGACTGTATCGTAGAATAGGCGGAAAACTGAGTCGCCGTCGTTCTGGTAATTTTTAGCAGCATTAATACCACCTTGAGCAGCGATAGAGTGTGCTCGGCGTGGGCTGTCTTGATAACAGAAACATTTCACCTGGTATCCCATCTCAGCCATGGAGGCTGCAGCTGCGCCACCGGCGAGACCAGATCCTACAATGATGACGGTGTATTTTCGCTTGTTAGCTGGGCTAATGAGCTGCGAGTCCATCTTGTGCTTGGTCCATTTTTCTTCAATAGGGCCATCAGGTATTTTGCTATCTAGGGACATGATTGGTGTGAGGAGATGAGTGTGTGTGGTAAGCTGGGCTTATCGGGTGAGTGTGTGAGGAGAGGGGTAGGAATTAGTGTTTGAAGGTAACTCCTAATGCTTTCATTTTCTGAACTTCTAGATGAGTCTCTTTCATTTCTTCTCTACCATAGCCGAAGAAACAGATACTGATAGGGATGGAGATAAATCCAAGAAGAATGATAACAGAGTATACTTTAGCAAAGATATTGATCGCTTTAGCAGTCTTGCGTGTTCTTAGCCCGAGTGTCTGGAAGATAGACGCTACACCGTGACTGAGGTGCGAGCAGAGAAGGAACATAGAGAGGATATAGAAGAGAGAAACTGGGACGCTCTGGAATCCTGAGATGGCCATTGCCCAGTTTTGCTTATAGTCAGCTAATGTTTTTAAATCAACATCAACACGAACAGTGTAATGTAGGATATGGAAAATAATGAAGGCTAAAACTGTGAGGCCACTCCAGATCATCATGCGAGATGAGTTACTAGCTACAACAGTTGCTTCTTTTTGGTAGCGAGAAGGGCGGGCTGCCTTATTGGCGATTGTTAGCTGGATCGTCGCAACAACGTGAAGCACAAGTGCTCCAAGCATCGCTATACGAGCCACCCAGATACCCCAGCCGTGTGCCATGCTGTGGAGGAACTCTGCATATTCATTAAAGTCCTCAGAACTTTGGAAAATGAGTAAGTTACCGACAAGGTGACCTGCGAGGAATAATACAATAAACGCACCAGTTATGGCGACGACGAGTTTTTTACCGATAGACGATTGCCAAAAACGGCAGAGGGAACATGTGGAGGAGCTCATAGTGAGGAAGAGGCTTTAATGTGTGGTGAGTTGATAGGATGATGTATGGAAAAGGGACAGCCTGTGCAAGTTTCAAGAGCTTATATCTCGAGAGCTTAATTCATGTATTGTATGAATTTTATGCATATCTATTAAGCGAAGGTGGCCGATTGTTTTTTCTAATTAAATCGATTATTAAAATGAGAAGATTTCTTCTGGTTTGAAGAACCTGTTGATTTCTATATCTGCGTTTTCAGGGCTATCAGATGCGTGGCATACATTGATCATCATGCTTTCACCGTAATCTCCGCGAATAGTTCCTTTTTCAGCTTTTTCTGAGTCAGTAGGCCCCATGAGTTCGCGGACACGGCCTATCACGTTTTCGCCTTCTAGTATGAGGGCTACAACAGGGCTGCGGCTCATGAACGCCTTGATTACAGGGAAAAAGGGTAAGTCAGATACATGATCATAATGCTCATCAAGGATATCGTTATCGAGCTGAATCATTTTAATGCCTCTGATAGTGAATCCTTCGTTTTGGAAGCGAGAGAGGACAGGTCCGACGAGGTTTTTTTCAACTGCGTCAGGCTTAAATAGGATCAAAGATTTTTCTGTGGCCATTAAGTATGCTCATAACGCTTAATTTTTTAGTTTGCAACAGTGAATCGTCAGAACGGTTACTTTAAATACGGTTACTTTTTTACTAATTTTCCATCTTTTATTTGTGCTTGGTCGGTAAACAATTTAAAACTGGTGTTATTAATATGAATATAACTCAAACTGGCACACCAAGTAATGAACCTCTACTATTAAAGTGGGTGGAGGAAATGAGCAGTCTTTGTCAACCTGATGCTCTGCACTGGGTGGATGGGTCAGAGGCCGAGAATGAGCAGCTTTGTGATCTACTCGTTGAATCTGGTGCTTTTACGAAGCTGAACCCTGAGATTCGTCCAAATAGCTATTTAGCGAGGTCAGCTCCATCTGATGTAGCTCGTGTAGAGGATCGGACTTTTATTTGTTCAAAGCGTGAGGCGGATGCTGGCCCTACTAATAACTGGGCTGAGCCTGAAAAGATGAAACAGCTTCTGGTAAAGAGGTTTGCGGGGTCAATGCAGGGGCGGACGATGTATATCATACCATTCTGTATGGGGCCTCTTGATTCGCCATTAGCTAAAATAGGTTATGAGCTAACGGACTCACCTTATGTAGTCGTGAATATGAGGATCATGTGCCACATGGGGAAAAAGGTAAGTGATAGGTATGAGGCTGAGGTAGCTGGTTCGCAGCCAGAAGGGCGGGGTGGTTATGGTCGCTTCATTCCGTGTATGCATTCTGTTGGTGTTCCTTTGGTGAATGGTGAGAGTGATACCAGTAGCTGGCCTTGTAATGACGATAAGTATATTTGTCATTTTCCAGAGACGCGTGAAATCTGGTCATATGGTTCTGGGTATGGAGGTAATGCTCTACTGGGTAAAAAGTGTTTAGCTCTCAGGATAGCTTCATGTATAGCTCGTGAGCATAACTGGATGGCGGAGCATATGCTTATTCTGGGATTAGAATCACCAGAGGGTGAAAAAACTTATGTGAGCGCAGCATTCCCGAGTGCTTGTGGTAAGACTAATCTGGCTATGTTAGTTCCACCAGAAAGTTATAAAGGCTGGAAGACAACCATTGTGGGGGATGATATCGCATGGCTGTGGCCACATGAGGACGGTAAGCTACACGCTATTAATCCCGAGACTGGTTACTTCGGCGTCGCTCCCGGGACATCGTATGATACGAACCCTATTGCTATGGATTCGATGTTGCGAAATACGATTTTCACCAATGTCGCTTTAACCGATGACGGCGATGTATGGTGGGAGGGGTTAACTAAGGAGCCTCCAGCTCACCTTATTGACTGGAAGGGGGATGACTGGACAGCTGGGTGTGGTAGAAAGGCTGCGCATCCTAACGCTCGCTTTACTGCTCCTGCATCACAGTGCCCGACGATTGACCCGGATTGGCAAAACCCAGAGGGAGTTCCCATTGATGCTATTGTGTTTGGTGGTCGTAGACCTTCGACGATGCCTCTTGTCTATCAGGCGTTTAACTGGAGTCATGGAGTTTACATGGGTGCCACGATGGGTTCAGAGGTGACAGCTGCTGCTATTGGGCTGAAGCCTGGAGTTAGACGAGACCCTATGGCAATGTTGCCATTCTGTGGTTATAATATGGGCGACTATTTGGCTCATTGGTTTGATATGAGGAAGCATATCAAACACCTTCCAAGGTTTTTCCACGTGAATTGGTTCCGCCTGGATGAGGAATCTAATTTTCTCTGGCCAGGGTTTGGTGAAAATATGCGAGTGCTTGAGTGGATTGTGAAGCGTTGTAAAGGTCAGGTCGCAGGGCACGAAACTTGCATCGGCTGGACTCCACATTTTGAGGACTTTAATACAGATGGACTTGATGATGTTGATGAAGATCGATTTGATAAAGCCATGGCATTTCACGCTGAGCAGTGGCGGGCTGAGATCATTTCTCAGGCAGAACTCTTTATGAATTTGTGTGATAGTATGCCTAAAGAATTGGTCTATCAGAAGGAGCTTTTCGCTGGTAGGTTATCATAATTTTGTTTTGGTATGACTTTACATACACAAACCATCACTTCAAAAAATGATTAGAGGCTTTGCAGTTTATATGATGAGTTGCTTCCTACTTATGGGTGTAGCTTGTGCAGAGTTACTGGGTCCCTTACTAGGAGAGGTTACCCATGATACAGCTAAGTTATGGGTTGGAGTCTCCAATAAAGCCGAGGTAGAAGTTCAAATAGCTCCTGAAAGCCCAAGGGTTAATACCTCTATCAAAACTAGTGAAATAGGATCGAGAAGTCGCTACATAATAATCAGCGGTCTAGAAGCAAATAAGGTTTATAAATACCACTTTATTGTCGACGGAGAACGTAGTGATGACTGGGCGGGGGAGTTAAAAACGGCTCCTTTAGCTGGAACCCCTTCAAAGTTCTCCGTAGCTGCAATCTCGTGTCTAAAGACGCCAGCAGAATCTGAAGCTTGGAATATGTTGATGCAGGAGAATGTAGATCACCTTTTCTTCCTCGGTGATAATATTTACACAGCCCCAAAGAAGCTCGATTCTCAAGAGAAAATGCTATCGATAACTATGAAGTGGCGGAGGCTCAAAGGTTTTACTGATTTAACAAAAAGCACCTCCAGTATAGCTGTATGGGATGACCACGACTTTGGCCCTAATGACAGTAATGGTGAGTTAGAGGGGAAGGAAAAGTCACTGGAAGTGTTTATGGATATCTGGCCAAACCTAAACTACGGTCTAGAAGATACTCCAGGGGTATTCTTTAAATCTGGACATGGTGATGTTGACTTTTTCATGCTCGATGGGCGGTATAACCGAACGCCAATAGGGAAAAGTAAAGAGGGTAGGCTTCTTGGTGACGCTCAGTTTAATTGGTTGATTAAGGAGTTACGTGAAAGCAAAGCACCGTTTAAGTTAATAGCAGGAGGTAGTCCTCTAGATTCACCAAAAGCGAAGGATGGGTGGGAATCTTGGCCTTGGGCACGTAAACGGCTTTTTGAAGCTATTGCCGAACACAATATTCAAGGTGTGGTTCATCTAGGAGGAGACCTTCATTTTTCGGAAGTTCAGATATTACCTTCTGAAGAAACAGGGGTTCCTTACCCTATCTACAATATTGTCAGTTCAGGCTTTGCTGCCAAATCACGCCCTGGCTGGAATGTAAAGAGGCAGAAAAACCCTTATGTGATATTGAACTTTGATACTACATTAGAAGATCCAACCTTGCGTATCGAAGTCAAGGATTCGACCAAAAAGATCTACCAAGATATCGTGATTCACAGCTCCGATCTTAAATAAAGTTTGTAAACCAAGGGGGGAGCTGACTCTGGAATGGGTAATAAAATCATTGGAGATTGAAAGATTATTTCTTCGGTATGATTCTATTTGGGGGCAATGTAATATGACTGAGTTTTTTGCTGTTTGTCTTGAAGGATTTTAATTTCGGATTATTGTGCGGACGTCTTCGGTGAGCCCTTTATGCATCTGTTAATGATAGCAGATTGATAATGGAGGCGATGAAGGTATTTAATTTATATGAAAAATCCGTTTCGTGAAGATTTGGTGTCCCGTTCGCGTCCAGAGGCGTGCACAGTAGTTATCTTTGGTGCCACAGGTGATTTGACTCACCGTAAGCTCGTGCCTGCGTTATATAACCTGCAGGTTGAGAGCGCTCTTCCAGCAGGTGTGAAAATCGTAGGTTTTGCCCGTAGGGATAAGACCAATGATGTTTTCAGGGCTGGACTGGAGGAGTTAAATAAAAAGGTTTCCAGAAGTGGTCATGACGATGCCGTTTGGGCTGATTTTGCTGAGAATATTGAGTATCACCAGAGTGAGTTTAATGATGCAGACGGATACAAGCGCTTGGCTGAACGTCTTGATGCTATCGATCAAGAACGTGGCGGAAAAGGGAATCGTTTGTTTTATATAGCAAGTGCACCTTCTTTCTTTGATGATATTTTAGATCATCTGAAGCAAGCTGGTCTGAGTGATAGTGCAGAAGGTTTCTGGTCACGTGTGATCGTAGAGAAGCCATTTGGCACAGATTTACCAACGGCACAGCATCTTAATCAAGTCGTCAACCGTACGTTCGAAGAGCGTGATACTTACCGTATTGACCACTATTTAGGTAAGGAAACAGCTCAGAACATCATGGTTCTACGCTTCGCAAATGCTATTTTTGAACCCCTTTGGAATAACAAGTATATCGAGCAGGTGCAGATCACCTGTGCAGAAAACCTTGGTATGGAAGGCGGTAGAGGTGGTTACTATGATCAGGCAGGAGCACTGCGTGACATGGTGCAGAATCACTTACTTCAGCTACTAAGTCTAGTGGCGATGGAGCCGCCGACCGATCTCTCTGCCGATGGTGTTAGGGATGAGAAGGTGAAAGTTTTACGTTCTATGCGCCAGTGGGATACCCCAGAGCTTGTAGCTGAAAACGTAGTGCGTGGTCAGTACACAGCAGGTCACGTCGACGGTAAACCTGTCGTAGGTTATCGTGAGGAAGACCGCGTAGATCCAGAGTCAATGACAGAGACCTATGTCGCTGTTAAAGTCTTACTCGATACCTGGCGCTGGAGTGGAGTTCCATTCTACATCCGCGTAGGAAAACAGTTGCCGAAGAAGGCGACCGAAATCTCTATTCATTTTAAAAATCCACCTAGCGTGCTCTTTAATGCTCTAGCTGACGGCTTGCCTAGTGGTAACGTGCTGGTAATACGCATTCAGCCAGATGAGGGGATTTCCTTACGCATGGTTTCTAAGTTACCGGGGGCTAGCCTCCGTCTTGAGCCAGTGAAGATGGACTTCCGTTACTCTACGAGTTTCGGTAAAGGTAGCCCTGAAGCATATGAAAGACTCCTGATCGATTCTATGGCTGGCGATGCTACGCTGTTCGCTAGACGTGATGAGGTGGAGGAAGCGTGGCGCTTTATCGATCACATCGAAAATGCATGGCATGACTCGAGCACTCCACCGAAGATGAGTGAGTTCGTGGCAGGCACATGGGGGCCGAAGGAGGCTGATGATCTACTAGCGGCTGAAGGCCATAAGTGGAGAAGGCTTTAATTTTCAAACAACTGATAAGTAATACCCGTGGGTAAAGATACAGAAATGACTGATTTTTCAATTCTTGGTAAAGAGGTTAGCATAGGGGAGGTAGATAAGGAATTACGCCTTCTCTGGGAGGCTGATGAAGCATCAACGAATGCCTCACTTATCAATCTAGCAGTTTATTCGGAAGAGAAGGGCTCGCTCATTGCGAACTCCGAGGTTGTTCAGGAGATAACACGTGAGCACGCATGCCGAGCTTTGGTTGTCGGTATTGATAGTTCAAATCCCGAGACGTCCATTCAAGCGTGGATCACAGCACACTGTAATTTAGCAGGAGGGCAAAAGAGTGTCTGCTGTGAGCAGATAGCTTTTCAGTTAAATGGTCACGCTACTGGTCGTTTACGTAATACAGTGTTCGCTCACTTAAATAGTGACCTACCACTTGTTTTTTGGTGGCAGGGTGAGCTTTCTGAAACCTTTACAGAACGTTTATACAGTATCATTGACCGTTTTGTCTTTGATAGTGCTCAGTGGTCAAATCCGTCAGAATCATTTGCTCTTATTCAAGATGCCATGAAGGAGGATAGCCATTTTCTCCCAATGGATATTGAGTGGACGAGGACATATCAGCTACGCTTTGCTCTTGCTGGACTCTTTGATGACCCTGTAGCGACAAGTTCACTTGATCAGATTAACAAAGCGCACATCGTTGTTCATCCAGAACACCGTATCGCTGCAGTTCAGCTATTAGCATGGATTGTTAAGCGTATGGGCTGGTCTCGTGCTGAGGAGTTAGCGCTAGATACGCCGTGTGATGATAGCATCGGGCATCAATATTATTTCACCTCCAGTGAAGGTGTATCGGTGGAAGTCAAAATAGAGTTTAAAGAGTCAAGTGCTCCGATCGGTCATGTAGAACTGGCTTCACCAAGCTGCTCAGTTAGTATTTCACGCGATAAAGACTCGGCTTATATCTATCAGCAGCTTAATGCTGGCGATCATCAGATCAATACTCATACACCAGCAGATAAAGACACACCAGCAGACTTGGTAATGGATCAGTTATCTCGTGGAGGGAAAAATACGCTCTACAGAACGATGCTCCCTGAGTTTGTTAAGTTTATTTGCGAGTAAAAACTTCTGAGGTGGGCTGGACTAAAAGCTCACTTCAAACCATAAACCAGCATAGGTAGAGCTGTCACCGGGGTCGTCATCATCTAGTAAAATAGAGGTGCCTACAAATGGTGTAATGGAAACTGTATCTGAAACAAGGTAGGTTAGAGATAGACGTGCGTAGAGGTCATTGAGGCCGTTACGGCCATAGTAGTCATCGACCGCACTAATACCTAACTTGGATGAGAAGAAAAGTTTTTCTGAGATAGGTCGAGAGTAATTAGCCTCTAGGTTTGCATAGAGTCCCTCGGCCGCTGTGTCATAGTAAATTCCTGCTGTGGCACTGAGATTCTTATTGAATGACCAGGTGCTGAAGAAACCGGCTTCAACGCCATCATCAAAGCCTGGGTCAAAAACATCACTGGAAGGATCTATATTACGATAAGTAGCGCTAAAGCCTACGGCGAGCTGCTTACTATATTCATGTCTAACATGAGCGAAGAACGCAGCTTCATCAAAGTCGCCTTCGCCAGTCTCAGTAGCATACCATGCTCCTACGTTTACAAAGGTATCGTCGTTAATGGCGACTTCAGTCTCGATCTGAAAATCTAATGTAGTCTCCGCGACTTCAAAGCCACGTTGCACATAATTACTACGAAAACCGGTAACAGCTTCGATACCATACTTAATATCTTCACCAAAAACCTTACAGATAGTAGCTGTAGAGGCGATAGATAGAGCTGAAAGAATAAGAAACTTTTTCATAACCAGATACTTGATTGGAACCTAAAACTAACCGTTATGCAATGATATTAGACATTTTTTCTAAGCCCTCTAGCAGACGTGTGTTTGGGCAGCCGAAGTTAAACCTGATGTGCCCTGGTGTGCCAAAGAATTGACTGTCAGATAAATAGAGTCCGGCTTCTTTTTCGAAATAGCTAGCAGGGTTCTCGCCATCTAGTTGGTTTGCGAGGCCATTACAGTCGATCAGCGCTAAGTAAGTGGCTTCTATATTAGGCACGGAACATCCAGGAAGCTTCTTCTGTACGAAGTCAGTTAGGTCATCACGGTTTTTAGCTAAATACTTTACTAGCGCTTGTCTCCAGGGCTTTCCATGTTTGTAAGAGGCCTCTGTTGCGTAGTAGGCGATACAGTTGATCTCAGGAAGTGTATGACCACGTGCTGCAGCGAATTTGCGGCGTAGTGAGTCATCCTTGATCACGGCAAAAGCATAGCCTAACCCCGCGATATTATAAGTTTTACTAGGCGCGAGCAGAGTGATGATACGTTTTTGAAACTCCGCTGGTAAGCTAGCCGCACAGATGTGTGGTGTTTTAGCGTCATCTAAAATGAGGTCACAGTGGATTTCATCAGAAACGAGGATGAGGTCATGTCGCTCGCAGAACTCAGCTAGTGTGATCAGCTCTTCCTTAGTGAAAACTCTCCCTAGTGGGTTCTGAGGATTACTGAGGAGGAAAATCTTTGTTTGCTCAGTCACAGCCGCTTCCATAGCTTCCCAGTCGAAGCCCCATTGCTCATCAATCTGGCAGTGAGGCACTGAGATGAGATTCATCTTAGCATCGTTTTGAATACCTAGGAATGGTGGGTAAATAGGCGTGCAGGTCATCACGGAGTCACCTGGTTTACCAAAAGCTCTAGCTGCTAATGAAAGGGCAGGGACTAAACCTCCGAGGTGAAGTATCTCGTTTTCTTCTACTTGAACTTGATGCCTTTCCTGCATGTAGCCAATCAGAGCATCCAGTAAACCACTGTGCGGAATAGCGTAACCAAAGACACCGTGAGCTACACGCTCCTGAATGGCATCGATCACAGCAGGTGGAGATAGAAAATCCATATCAGCTACCCAGAAAGGATCTAGCTCTGGAGATTTATCCCACTTCAGTGAACCGGTGCCACGACGAGGGATAATCTGGTCAAAATTAAACGTATCTTGCATGCGCCTTTGCTAGCGTAGCGAACCACGAAATCCAACCATAATCATAAGTTCGGATCTGGCTTATTATTTTACTTGCTAGTAGTTCAGTATTTTAACTTTGTATAGCTATGCAGATGCATGAGGTAGCAGAGCGAATTTTATTTGCACAGACGCTGGAGGAGAAGCTTCTATTAGCTCCAGACAATGTCTCTGATACTGTCCAGGGAAAGGCGCACAAGACACCGGATCATCCCGGGAGACCTGAGCAGCTGATAATTGTGCCTAAGGGGATGCGAGGCGATTTCCCAGGAGTGAATAAACTAGAGGACGAGGCCGAACGTGGGAGGATGCTCCATTTTTTAGCGAATCATGAACTTTTAGCTACCGAGCTCATGGCATTGGTTCTGCTTAAGTTTCCAGATGCTCCCGCAAAGTTTCGTCAGGGTGTGTATGAAACGATGAGGGAAGAACAGGTTCATACCCTCATGTATATGCGCAGAATGAAGGAGTGCGGTATCCACTTCGGTGAGCTGCCTGTTAATGACTATTTCTGGAAGCTCATTGCCCCCATGGAAAGTCCTATGGATTTTGTGACTAGGTTGAGCCTAACATTTGAGCAGGCAAACTTAGATTTTTCGAAACATTACGGTGCCTTATTCAGACAAGTCGGAGATACTGGGACAGCGGCTGTATTAGATAAGATCTACCTAGATGAAATTCAGCATGTAGGCCATGGCTTACAATGGTTTCGTGAATGGAAAAATAAGGACGACTCAGACTGGGAGGCTTATAATAAATCGCTAAAGTTTCCACTAGGCGCAGCTAAAGCCAAGGGCATGGCTCCATTTAATATAGAAGGAAGAGAGCAAGCGGGTCTCGATAGTGACTTTATTAGCCGTCTTGAGTTATTTGAACAGTCACGAGGCAGAACACCCGTCATTCACTGGTATAACCCAAATGCTGAAAGCTACACCGCTGCAGCTATACGTGGGCAAAAATATAATCCTAACAAATCAGAACAAGCTATTGAGCAGGATCTTGAGCTGCTATCACTAGCGTGGTGTCGCCGTGACGATGTGTCCTTAGTTAGAAACGCCCCCAGCCAAGAGCATTTAAGGTATTTAAAATCAAAAGGAGTGCAGCTTCCTGAGTTTATTACAGAAGGTAGTGTCATCGATAGAAAGCTGGGAGGCCTTCGCCCATGGGCGTGGTCACCAGATGCTTCAGAGACTTTAAAGCCATGTGCTGAGTATGTATCTGACCAGTTAGCATGGCAGTGGAGAGACCCGTTACCGCCTCTATTTTTAAGTAAACGGTTAGGTGTTGAACTTAATAATGAACTCGGGCTAGAGAAGGGCGCCAGTGTTTACTGCGAAAGTATGGAGCAAGCGTTAAGTGAAATTTCAAAGTGTATGAGCTCTAATTCTGAAGGAGTCTTACTCAAGGCTCCCTACGCTTGCGCAGGAAGAGGTCATAAGCGTATCAAACCTCATGAAGGTCAGGCGTTTTACCATGCGTGGTTAGAAAAGGTGATTAAGAATCAGGGAGGGATAGTCATCGAGCCATATTTAGATAAGGTGATGGATTTTTCCGCTCTCTATGAAGTCAAACAAGGTGGTGTTATTGATCTTATTGGTATGACCGAAATGGAAAACGACAGCTCTGGTCGCTTCCTCGCTACTAAGGTTTACCAAAAGTGGGGATCTGATTTATCTGAGGAAATAAGAAGGTTTTATTTTACTAAAGCTCAAGGTGTGAGGTGCTATAGCGAGATTATTCCTGCCTTATTAACAAAGTTATTAACAGGCTACATTGGCCCTGTAGGAGTAGATGCTATGATTTACCGTCAAGCCGACGGTTCGCTGGCATTAAGGCACGTAGTAGAGGTGAATACCCGTATGAGTATGGGGCGTGTAGCGCTGGAGCTACAAAAAAAATACGCAGCAGGGAAAAACGCTAAATTAAGTATTCTACGCAAAAAAAACCTCACATCAGAACAGATTTCCACACTTTACTCACAAGTTATTAACAATGATTCAGGTGATGGTAATATGAAGAGGGTTTTACTAAACGATCCATATACAGCGGTAGAGTTTATAGCTTTATGGGAAAGTTGATTGAGGTTAGAATTAAACATTAATACTGAAAAAATGAGACTGATTTATACTGTTACCTTTTTATGTATCATTGGAGTTTCGTGGGGATCTCTTAGCGCAGAAGAGGAGACTATTAAGCCGGATAAGATAGTTGTATACAAGGATGTCGGCTCGTCGGAACTAAAGCTCCATGTGTTTACTCCTGCTGATCAGGACCTTTCTGCTAAGGTGCCGGTGGTTGTGTTTTTCTTTGGTGGAGGTTGGACTGGCGGGACGCCCAAGCAGTTCTATCAGCAGGCAAGAGATTTCACAAAACTTGGAATGGTAGCGATATCTGCAGAATATCGAATAGAGAAGACTCACGGGACAACTCCATTCGAATGTGTGAAGGACGGGAAGTCAGCTATTCGGTGGGTTCGAAAACATTCTGATGAATGGGGTATAGATGCTAGTAAGGTTATCGCAGCAGGTGGATCAGCAGGAGGTCATGTTGCGGCATGTACTGGCGTAATTGAGGGGCATGAGGAAGAAGGCGAGGATCTTACTGTCAGCTCTTTGCCTAATGCTATGATGCTTTATAACCCAGTCATGGATACGACCGAAAAGGGGTATGGGCTAAGGAAAGTTGGCAAGGCTCGTAAAACCGAAATATCTCCCTGTCATCATGTTCAAAAAGGGATACCTCCAACTCTGATTTTTCATGGCACCGCTGATAAGACGGTTCCTTTTGAAAATGTTGAGCGTTTTACAGCGCTTATGAAAGAGGCTGGAAATAACTGTGTCATTATTCCCTTTAAAGGGAAAGGTCATGGTTTTTTTAACGGTTCATTTTTCCGTCCCAAAAAAGGAGATGCTGATTATGACATTACAATGGCGAGAAGTATTGAGTTTTTGTCTGAGCTTGGGTATGACTTAGGTAAGTAAGGGGGCGTAGTATCTTCTTACTTTCGTCAAATAGACGAAGGGATGAAGATTAAATTAGATTCTTCATTGGCTGTATTATTGTTCGTCATAAATAATACGGTTGTCGAGGTAGTATTCTCTGAGTGCGAGAACGACTGCGTCAGCGTATTCATTGTAGATTGATTTTTTCTCTTCACCGTTGATGAGCTTAGTGCCGCTGTAGTTTCCTAATTGCACACGGTCGTGAACTTCTTGGTTATTCATGAGGTAAGGCTCGAGGAAGATCACAGGGCTCTGGTATAGCCTATTCGCTAGGAGGTTACGGGCCCAGAGTCCAGAGATACCATCGATCTGGACAGCGCGGTTAGATTCTGCGTCGTAATCAAATGCAGGTAGTTTAGTCGATAGTCCCAAAGCGTGAGTTATGTATTTCCCGAGTGCTTTTTCCTCTTCGTGGCTGCGCTGTAGTATTTTTACGAGCATCTCGTAGCGTTCGTCATCGTGTGCTATTTCTCCACTGGTGAGGGCGCCATGTAAGAGTACGTGGTAGTGATTGTTCTCTGTGAGAGTAGGGTTTGCAGGGTCATCCCACGCCTCTGCATTGTAATGTAAACAGAGCACTAGATCAGGGTTAAAAGCTAAGTTTACTCTTCTGGCACGCTCTCTAATTTCCCCGGTGCGATAAAAATATTTGTTTTGTAGTGCTTCGATGGCTTCTGGGCTTTCTATACCTCGTGATTTTGCCTTGGCTTTAGCAGCTTCTAGATAGTCCTCTGGACGTCGTGGGTTAATGGGTTTGTTTTCGCCCCTAACAAGGTAAACTTTAGCCCCTAGTTCGACGAGCTGATCTTTCATGATCTTACCAGTTAGCAGGGTCATTTCACCTTCCTTGACTGGAAGATTGTCACCTATCTTGAACCAGCGTTCTTCTATTTTAGCAAAGTCACCACCGATATGACCAGCGTCGATCGCGATGTGTAAACCTGATAGAGGTTTGTCTTTAGTAGTGGGGGGGAGTTCTCCCGCTGTACTCCAGCTTCTATGTGGTGAAACCTCGCTGAAAAGAGGGGTGAAATTGAGCCTGAAGTAGGCGTTAGGGAGCTCAGTGTCTGAGCGGATAATCGCGTGGTCAGAGTTAATAGTGATGTAGTTTTTCCAAGCGTCACCTGTGGTATATATCTCAGTGAGGAGAAACTCAAAGTCTTCTCTGGTAATGCTTTCTTGCCAGAGCTCTAGAGCACTCCAGTCAGGCTTTGTTCCTAAGTCAGCAAGTGTGGTGTTGTGCTCCCCCGGTTGGATAACGACTTGATTACTATTGGGTAGAGTGTCGGGGGTGACAGCCTCTGAATTAGATAGCTGAGTTTCCTGACTGATAATATATGCAAGTGTTAGGACTAATAAGATAGACAGAGTGACAATGATTATATTTTGTCTCTTATGGGGGTTTTTAGGGTCTGCCATGATGTAATCTATTGGGTATTAAGTATTCCATTACTACGATAAGTGTTGGCTCATGTCACTTGTTATGATTAATTTCTTCTGTGATTCGAATTTTATTTTTAGGCGATATTGTAGGTGAACCAGGCCGAAAAGCTGTGATTCGTAGAGTGCCAAGTTTAAAGGCTGAAAAGGAAATAGATTTTATCATCGCTAATGGTGAAAATTCAGCAGCTGGTAGAGGGATAACTCCTAAGATTGCGATTGATCTGCTACGCAGCGGTATAGCTGTAATTACTTCTGGAGACCATATTTGGGATCAGAAGGAGATCCTTGAGTATCTGCCAGATGAACCACGTTTATTAAGGCCGATGAACTATTCTGCTGATACTCCTGGTAGTGGTAGTGTGGTTTTAGAAACAAAAAAAGGAAAGGTGGCGGTCATGAATGCGCAAGGTCGCACCTTTATGAATCCTCCATTAGAAAATCCATTTTTACATACTGAAGCAGAGGCAAAGAGGCTTCGTGAGGAGGAAGGGGTTAATGTGATATTTTTAGACTTCCATGCAGAAACAACAAGTGAATCCATTGCTATGGGATGGCACCTAGATGGTAAAGTTTCAGCCGTAGTGGGGACCCATACTCATGTGCAGACAGCGGATGAAAAAATATTCCCAGAGGGCACAGCTCATCTGACGGATGCCGGGATGTGTGGCCCGGATGTTTCTGTTTTGGGTAGAAATGTAGAGTCTATAGTGTGGAGATTTAAAACAGGGATGCCAACACGCTTCCCTGTAGCAAAAGGGCAAGTAAGACTCTGTGGTGCTATTATAGATATTGATGAAAATACAGGTAAGGCTATGAAAATAGAGCGATACTCAGAATTACTTGAGTTAGGCTATTAACTGCTGATTTTACTGGCGAAAGCAAGATCATCATATAATTTATTTACATGGCTATCGATACCCCTTTATTGGCGAGAATTTGTGAAGCTCCAGGTGCTCCTGGGTTTGAAAAAGAAATCCGAAAGCTACTTCTTAAGGAGCTCAAAGGTTTAGCTGATAGTGTAGAAACCGATAATATGGGCAATGTGATTGCCTTAAAAAAAGGGAAGTCTGATAAGAAGAAAGTGATGGCGGCGGCTCATATGGATGAGATCGGCTTTATCGTTACTCACATCGATGATAAAGGGTTTATACGTTTTAATCCACTCGGTGGCTTTGACCCTAAGACTTTGACTGCTCAGCGGGTGATTATTCACGGTAAAAAAGATGTCGTAGGGGTGATGGGCTGTAAGCCGATCCATATCATGACTCCTGAGGAGCGTAATAAGAATTTAAAAATAACAGATTACTTTATCGACCTTGGTCTGTCGAAAAAGGAGGTCGAAAAAATAGTAACAGTTGGAGACTCTATCACTCGCCGTAGTGAACTGATAGAAATGGGGGACTGCGTTAATGTAAAGTCGCTCGATAACCGAGTTTCAGTATTCGTGTTATTGGAGACTCTTCGTTCGATGAAAAAGACTAGACGTAAGCCTGCATATGATTTTTACGCGGTCTTTACCGTGCAAGAAGAGGTTGGTCTGCGAGGCGCACATGTTAGCACAATGAGAATTCAGCCGGACTTCGGTTTTGGTCTTGATACAACGATCGCTTTTGACACTCCTGGAGCACAACCTCAGGAACGCTGCACGAGTTTAGGTGAGGGTGCTGCTATCAAGATAATGGATAGCTCAACGATCTGTGACTACCGCATGGTGGCCTTTATGAAAAAAGTAGCCGATCAGAAAAAGATAGCATGGCAGCCTGAGATCTTAGCGGCTGGAGGAACAGACACAGGTAGTATTCAGCGAATGACTCCTGGCGGATCTATCGCAGGAGCTATCTCTATCCCAACTAGAAACATCCATCAATCGATCGAGATGGCGAATAAGCAAGATATAGAAAACTGTATCAAACTGCTAGTTCACTGCGTCTGTGATATTGATAAAGGCGACTGGAAACTTTAGTAGTAAAAATTTTACTATCATCATGATCAAGCAGCCACTAGAGGCTCTTAAAGAATACTTCGGCTTTGATGGTTTTTTAGATGGCCAGGAGGAGGTTGTGGAGCAGATCCTGTCGAAGCGAGACGGCCTAGTCGTGATGCCTACGGGTGGCGGTAAGTCTCTCTGCTATCAGCTGCCAGCGATGTGCTTAGAAGGTGTGACCTTGGTGATATCGCCATTGATCGCCCTGATGAAAGATCAGGTGGACGCTCTTCAGGTGAGGGGTGTAGCCGCTACGATGATCAACTCGACGATTGATTTAGCTGAGCAGCGGGAGCGAATTAAGCTGATGAAATCGGGTGAGTATAAACTCGTGTATATCGCTCCTGAGCGCTTTCGCTCAGAGTCGTTTATGACAGCGCTTAGTGAGGTTCATATATCATTGTTTGCAGTTGATGAGGCACATTGTCTTAGTCAGTGGGGGCACGACTTTAGGCCAGAGTATATGAAGCTCGGCAAAGTTTTAGATCGTCTAGGTCGACCTCAGTCAGTAGCGTTGACAGCGACGGCTACTGGCGTTGTTAGGAAAGATATTTTAAAGGTTTTGGGGCTTCAAAATCCTTTTGAGACCTTGAGTGGGTTTAGTCGCCCTAATCTGACTTTAACTATTAATCCTGTCGATAAGCAGAAGACAAAGTATGCACGGCTTAAGAGTATTATCAGTGAGTGGAAAACGGGGGTTATTTACTGCTCTACGAGAAAGCGCGTCGAAGAAGTAGCTGAGGTTCTTCATGACTGGGGGGTGAAAAGTGTCGCCTACCATGGTGGTATGTCTGATAAGGAGAGAGAGCATACTCAGAATGTTTTTATTTCTAAAGAGGCGGATGTGGTAGTAGCTACTAATGCTTTTGGAATGGGTATTGATCGTTCAGATGTTAGGTTTGTAGCGCATTTTGAAATCCCAGGAAGTGTTGAGGCTTATTATCAGGAAGCTGGACGTGCTGGGCGTGACGGTGAGGCAGCATACTGTGAGCTGTTTTTTAATTACGCAGATACGCGGACACAGGAGTTTTTTATAGAAGGTAGTAACCCTGGTTATACTAACATTTGTAAGGTTTATCAATTTTTACTCAATGAAGCAGACCGTGAGTTTGAAGTAAGAAAGACACTTGATCAGATATCTACTGGAGCAGATCTTAAAAACGGGATGGCTACTGGCTCAGCTTTAGTTGCTCTAGCTCGTGGTGGATATATAGAGCGCTTTGATATACCTGGGCAGAGAGTGAAAGGGACGCGTCTAACTCAGCCGAATGTTTTAACACGCGACCTTAAGATTGATCAGCATGCGCTTGAGGAAAAAGAGCAGAGAGACAGGCAGAAACTAGATGCTATAGTGCAGCTCTGCTACTCGCGACAGTGTAGGCAGCAGTCGATTTTAGAATACTTCGGTGAAGAGGACGCGGGTGTCTGTGGCACCTGTGATATATGTAATAGCGAGTATGGAGGTGAGCGTAGAGCGCCAGCGAATGATGGTGAACTTCTTGTTGTTAGGAAAGCTTTGAGCGGTGTCGCTAGAATGAGCGAGAAGCGCGCTGGTAAGTGGCTGGGGAGATACGGTAAAGGGAGAATTGTTCAGATGCTGATGGGCAGTAAATCGCAGGAGATTCAACGCTTACGGCTTAATACCTTAACAACGTATGGTTTACTCAAGGAATCCGGCACAGCTTATCTTAATGAACTTTTTAGAGCCATGCACGAGGCGGGGCTTATCTATACACAGAAGGGTGAGTTTCCCTTGTTAACACTTACCGAGAGAGGTGAAAAAGTAATGCTGGGAAATGGTTCATTTCAGATGGTCTGGCCAGAGCTGCATGTTGTTTCAGCTATAAAGGGAGATGACTCAGTTAATATCGAAGAATATGATTTTGACAGCAAGCTCTATGAAAGGCTTCAGAGTCTTCGGAACCAATTAGCTAAAAAAGAGGGAGTTCCTAGTTATCAGATATTCCCTAATAAGACGCTTGAGTTCTTCACTAGGCTTCGCCCAAAAACTATAGCTGAAGGTTCTAGAGTCAAAGGGGTAGGTGAGGTAAAGGCTGTTAAGTATCTACAACTATTCATTGATGAGATCGCTCAATAAAAAAATCTGGCATTAGAAAATGATTCTAATGCCAGATGTTAGTGATTTATTTAAGAAGTTAGCCGAACCTAGTTCTTTTTGTTAGTAGCAGTCTTTTGTGATTTTTATCTGAACTGCTAATGATGCTTACTTAATAGTTGGGCGACGCTTCG